>NZ_DGRS01000087.1:0-5175 GCF_002391155.1 Megasphaera sp. UBA4382
CTTCGCAGTATGCGTAGAGCAGTTTGGCACCGTGGCGGATGATGCCGCCGTGTTCCTGATTGATGCCCGGCAGGAATCCTGGTACGTCCACGAAGGTGACGACAGGGATATTGAAGGCATCGCAGAAGCGGATGAAGCGGGCAGCCTTGTCGGACGCATTGATGTCGAGGCAGCCGGCTAGGAATTTAGGCTGATTGGCAATGATACCCACGCTCTGGCCGTCGAAACGGGCAAAGCAGGTAATCATGTTCATGGCATAGTTTTCCAGCACCTGATAGATTTCCCCGTTATCGACGCAGGATTTGATGACATCAACCATATCGTAAGCTACGTTGTCGCTGTCGGGAATGATGGAATCGAGGGATTCATCCATCCGTCCGGGATCATCGGACGAATCGTATACGGGAGCTTCTTCCATGTTATTGCTGGGCAGGAAATCGAGCAGGTATTTAATCTGCTCGATGCAGTCCGTTTCGTTTTCACAGGCAAAATGCGCCACGCCGGAAATGGTATTGTGCGCTACGGCACCGCCCAGGTCTTCTGCCGTCACTTCTTCCATAGTGACCGATTTGATGACCTTCGGTCCCGTAATGAACATGTTGCTCGTGTTCTTTACCATGTAGATGAAATCGGTCAGGGCCGGACTGTAGACGGCACCGCCGGCACAGGGTCCCATGATGACAGAAATCTGGGGAATGACTCCGGACGCCTTGGTATTATTCATAAAGATGCGGCCAAATCCGGAAAGGGCATCGACGCCTTCTTGGATGCGGGCACCGCCGGAATCATTGATACCGACAATGGGAGCTCCCATTTTGAGAGCCATTTCCTGTACCTGGCAAATCTTGTGGGCATGCATTTCACCGAGAGACCCGCCTTCGACGGTAAAATCTTCTGCATAGGCAAAGACGAGGCGGCCATTGACATTGCCGTATCCCGTGACGACGCCGTCGCCGGGGATTTCCTTCTTTTCCATGCCAAAATTGGTGCAGCGGTGATGGATAAACTGGCTGATTTCGGTAAAACTGCCTTCGTCAAAAAGCATATGCAGCCGTTCCCGGGCTGTCATCTTCCCTTTTTCATGCTGTTTATCAATTTTCTGCTGGCCGCCGCCCATTTCTATCGTATCAAGCTTCTGATGCAGGAGCTCAATCTTTTCCTGAACTGTTGCCATAATGCACCTCCAATATACTTTATCGCATAGTTATTATATTTTATCATATTTCCCATGTTTTTACTACGGTCATTCTCTATTTATTATAATACTATTTTACTCATCATTCCACAAAAATTTGTAAATACGTACACCGTATCATCATAAGGAAACAAAATGTCGCGGCAGCTGGCATACAATACCAGCTGCCGCGGCAGAAAACGGACGCAACATATATAGAAACTCTGAATATAAACGAAGCCCCTTCAGTCAGCATAGCTGACAGCTTCCCCTCACGAGGACGCCACTTTCCCTGCAAATAATCCCTTCCTACTGATGGAGGAAGAAGGCTTTTCCTTCTTCTGTTTCACATGTGAGGTCGCAGTCGGGAGACAGGGTATGGCCATCGAGGACGTAGACGACGGCACGGCACCAGTCGCGGATCATCGCTTCGGTGAAGTGCAGGAGGTAAGCCACGTCCACAATATAATCCAGCTGGTCATTATAAATGCGGTCATCGATGGCGGCTAGCATAAAGAACCAGAAAATTATATCGTAATGAGAATACGACCCATTTACATGTGCACAACCAGAAGAAAGTTTATTGGGATTATCTCTACACCATGTTCGATCTAAAATTACACTACTAATAGATGAATCACTTCTAAAATCGCTACGTGAAAATAAAGACGCCCCTATGAGTACACTGATATAAGGATTATCAGTATACGAATTCATCCAATCAGGCCGCATGAGTACACATGCCACTTCTCTACTATCACGGCTTATCCACAAATACTGCTGCAATCGTTCCATTATAGCTCTGAATTTTACAATTTTCGCTTGCGTTACTTCTGCGTTCTGTTCGTTATCTGCCATGGGTATTCTCTCCTTTATTTTGTCTGTACGTATGTCTATTTTATCTCATAATCAGGATAGCTGATTTCCTGTATCTTCTGTTCTGCACTTCTTATAACCGGTCGAGGAAACGCTGGAAAGCTCCTTCTTCTCTGCAAGACCGGGCTGCCGATACGAGAGGGCGTGTCGAGACATCGATATCGAAGGTCGCATGTCCCAGTTCTTCCCGGGCCGCATCCAGCAAGCTGTGTGTCGGGACGTCGATATCGAAGGTCGCCCGTCCCAGTTCTTCCCGGGCTGCATCCAGCAGGCGGTGTGTCGAGACATCAATATCGAAGTTCGCATGTCCCAGTTCTGCCTGGGCTGTGTCCAGCAGCTGCCTCGTCGCTACGTCGATATCGAACACGACTGCTCCCAGTATATGCTGGGCTTCTTCGTACAGGACCGCTGCTTTCTGCTGCTGTTCGTCATTCAGCTGGCTTTGAAAGGCCTCGGACACGACGTACGGCTTATCCTGTTTATTGTTCTGCCGTACCGGTTCCGGTGGTTCTTCCGGTATTCTCAGCTGTTCCGGCAGGTCAGCCTGTTCAAAGACAATTCCCTTTTCTTCCAGTTCGTCGGGCGATGCAGCGTCAATCTGGATGCGGGGCCTGCCGAGAATGCCAATATAGGTCCGCTGCACCACATCAGCCGGCACGGTAAATTCCTCACCGCATAGGTATATGACCGGTACGCCGTCACCGATGAGCTCATCCAGATCTCCCTGGGTGAAAGCTGTCGTTTCCCCGTGCTGCCAGATGGATTCATCGGCTGTCATCTGCCGCAGCAACGCTTCTTTTTCCTGCCGCCGCTGCATCCGTGTCACATCTACAGTCGTTTCCTTCGCTTCCCAGGCGACACCCAGGAGATGGCACAGCTGCTGTTCCAGATCCGGACTTTCCGCCGGCAGAGACTCTACGGACGCGGCCAGTTCATCAAAATACCGGTCCCGCAGCCATTCTGCCAGTTTGCCGTCGAGAAAATATCCCAGTACATGGGGCCAGTCGAAATGGTCCCGCAAATCTTCCAATGTCCGCACTTTGGCCCCGTCGGCCATGGTGAGGGCATATTTTATTTTTTTTACCATAGGTACACTCCTGCATCAGAAAAAACTAAAAATGCTCTTAAGGCCGTTCTTGATTCCTCTGGCAACCGCCTTTGCACCGGAATACAGAGCATGGCCCACGCTTTTGGCAACGCGGACAGCCGTTTTGGCAACGGTTTTGACGCCGCTGTACACGGCTTTTCCCACAGTAGAACCGGCCAGACAGCCGGTCAGGCCGCCTACGATGCCACCTACGATGGCACCGACACCGGTCCCGATGACGGGGATCCACGAAAGCATGGCGGCTCCTGTAATGGCGCCTTCAACCATACCGATACTGCCGGCGATGTATCCGCCAACGGTCGATACGGTGACGCGGCCCATGGCGTCGATAGCCTCCATAGCCGTCAGTTCTCCCTTGGCGGCACGATAGCAGATTTTGACCTGTTCGATACCGGCCCAGGCCAGGGGCGTCAGTACCGCAACCGGCGTTCCTCTGGCCAGTAAGGGAATGAGATTTTTTTCCACACTGACTTTGAGAGCCCCGGCGGCAGCCGCCTTGATTCCCGTATCGGCGCCGGTCGTAATGGCCGTGCGGACCACTTCTTCGCCATCGATTTTTTCTCCCTTCAGAGCTTTTCCCGCCAGATGGAATCCTGTGGCCAGAGCTGCGCCGGAAATACCGGCCAGAGCCGCCTGTTTGCCGATATGCAGGGCCAGGGAACGGGTATTGAAGGAATTCCAGTTGTCCTGAGCCAGCCGGCGTCCACGTTGGACGCGTTCCTGCATGGCTTTGGCCTGTTCTTTGCCCAGTGGCCGGGACTGGACGCCATCGGGGCTTTCTATCGTATCGGACACGTGTTTCCCCGGAGAGACGCGCTGACGGACTTCACTTACCTGCCCTTTCGGCACCAGGGCGCGCTGGCCCCGGTAGTCTCCGTGCTCCAGATAGGAAGCCGTGGCATCGGCATTGCGGCCAAATTTCAGCTGATAGCGCCGTACCGGTGTCTGCACCTTCAGACGGGTATCGCGGATGACGACATCGACGGAATTTTTTCCATAAGTTGTACCGTCAGGCTGGAGTACATCCGCACGGTACGGGGAGTTTTCCAGTGCCGCCGCCCGGTTGAAGGAATTGACCTGTTGCTGTTCGGCAATGAATCCATCGAGATTGGGGTTCATATTGACCGTGCCATTCTGTTTCATGATTACCTTGAGCATGGCCTGATTGTTATCAGCCAGTACGTCGTCTATGTGCTGCAGATACTGGCCCATAGTCGTCACGCCGACGCCGACAGATGCCTGCTGCACTTCATCGGCGAGCCACGATTCTTTTGTCTGCCCCGCCGCACAGGCCTTGTCCAGTGACGTCTTGCGCGCTTCAGCCTGTTCTATTTCGCGCACGATGTCCCGGCTCATAGCGGCTATGTCGTCCTTACTGTACGATGGAAGCTCTTTGCCCAGTGTTTCCGTCAGCCACTCCTCGGTGCTCACGGCCGGGTCCTTTGCCCCGTAAGAACGGAAAAACCGTTCCATGACGGGCCGCATCTGCCGTACCATGTCTTCGCCGCTCGTCTGACGGGGCTGTTCTTTTTCTTCCATGATCTTGCTCCTTTCTATGCCGAAGCATTTTTGAACTTCCGTTGTTTATAGAGAGATTCCATCTTTTGCAGGGAATCTTTCATGATTTCCTTCAGAGAATGCGTCTGGCTGACTGCCTCCAGGATGCCGTCGGTCGTAATCGCATCTTCTCCTTTGGCAAAAGCTGCTTCGATGCTGTCCTTGACGACGCCTTCGATATCGGCGCCACTGTAGCCGTCCGTACGGGCTGCCAGCCGGTCTAGGTCGATACCTTCCAAATCGTCGGGCCGCCGTTTCCCGATGTGGATGGAAAAGATTTTTTTCCGTTCTTCCTTATTGGGCAGTGCCACATAGAAGATTTCATCGAAACGGCCTTTCCGCAGCAGTTCCGGCGGCATATTGGCGATGTTATTGGCCGTGGCCACGACAAAGGCCTGACTGTCTTTTTCCTGCAGCCACGTAAGGAACGTTCCGAACAGACGGGTCGTCACGTCCGCTT
>NZ_DGRS01000087.1:5227-14070 GCF_002391155.1 Megasphaera sp. UBA4382
CACGTCCGCTGCCCCGCCGCTGCCGCCGACGCCGGCAAATGCCTTTTCCAGTTCATCGATCCAGAGCACACATGGCGCAATGGCTTCGGCCAGGCCGATGGCCTTGCGCATATTGGCTTCCGATTCACCGACATATTTGCCCATGAGGCGTCCCATGTCAAGGCGCAGCAGGGGAACGCCGAAGAGCTTGGCCGCCGCCTTGGCATTGAGGGATTTGCCACAGCCGGGCATGCCGGCAATGAGGACGCCTTTGGGCATATCGACGCCAAAGGCCGCAGCGGCCTCCATATTGCGGAAAATCTTTTCCTTTCTCTGGAGCCATTGTTTCAGGCTTTCCAGTCCGCCAATATCGTCCATGCCTTCTTTGAGGGGAATCATTTCCAGTATACCCGATTTCTGTACGACCTGTTTTTTCTGTTCCAATATGAGCGATAAATCAGACCGGGTGATTTCCCCGTCGTCGGACAGAGCCAGTGCCAGGATGGTATTGATTTCATATTCCGACAGGCCCTTGAACATCTGGGCCAGTTCGCGGATGAATTCCGGCAGCATGTCCACTTCCTGATCGTGGCAGAATTGTTCGATGACGCCGCGGATATCCGATACAGTCAGGTATTCGTCGTGGAGAATGGTCAGGAAGGGATCGAGTTCTCCGGGAATGTAGACCTCAGAAGACACGATGACAATATTAAAATCGGGCAGGGAGCCATTGCCAATCCGCCGGGCCAGGTATTTCAGCAGTTCGATGACGGCCATCTGATCTTTGAAAAGGGGTACGTCTTTGAGGACCAGAACGGACCGCTGCAGGGACAGGGGGTCATCGATAAGTGTCCGCAGGATATCTTCCAGCGGCGCTTCGGCCTGCATGAGTACCTGGTTTTCAAAATAGCCGCGCACATTCCATTCCTCTATTTTCCGGCCGCCGGCGACGGACCGGATGAGGTCATCGGCTTTATCTTCTTCATACGTATCGAGGTAAATAATGGGAAATCCTGCATCCATATAGCGGATGAATTGTTCTTTTATATGCTTCATGTCGGGCAATCCTCCTTACTATCAGTATAAGCGTTTTGTATTTTCTGCAGTGTCTGGATAAAGGCCTGCCGGAACCGGTCCGGCCCGATAATGACGATGGCATCGCCCTGCATGAGGAGCCAGCGGAAAAAACCGGGAATGCTTACGGTCACTTCCACCAGTACGGTCTCCACTTCCCAAGAAAGTACCGTGTGAGCGGGGATTTTATCGAACAGGGCTTCGGCCGCCCGGTGCTGACAGCGCAGGGTCAGACGGACAGGATTTCCACCGAACATAAAGGGCGTCGTCGAACGCAGGCGGCGGAGAGAAAAGTCATTGTCTTCCGGGGAGCATCCGTTCCCGGGAAGGACATCGAAGGAACGGATGCGGTCGAGGCGGAAAAATGCCGGTTCCTTGTGAATCGTCCCTTCCACGGTGGCGATGAGATAAAAATATCCATCGGAAACGACGACTGAGAGGGGAAACACGATATGCGCCGTCCGCATGTCATCGCCGCGGCTGTAATGAAGGCAGATTTTTCTGTGGTCCCGTATGCACTGCTGCAGGTCCCATTGGATCTTGATGATGGCCTGATGATGAGACGGTTCACGATAGCCGTCAAGCTCTTCTTCCAGCAGCCGTGAAAATTCCATTTCATCCCGGGGCGACAATAATCCGCACAGGGCCTGTACCAGCCCTTCCATCTCATCGAGACGCAGTGCCCGGCTGCCCAGCAGGATTTTCAGGATGGTCAGTGCCTCCATGCTCTGCAGCGGCCGGTGCTGATAGTGGTTCAGGATATAGGACCCCTTCTGCCGGTCCCAGAGAAGTACGGCCGGGCTGCGGGCTTCGGAAAGGACGGCGCGGATGGACTGCATATCCCGTTCGATGGTTCGTTCTGTCGTATTAAATTCCAGTGCCAGATTCGTCTTATTCAGCCATTCGTGTTTCAATAAACGGCAGAATACGAGAAGTATCCGCTCAGCTTTATCCATACTCTCTCCTTTCATCCCTATAGTACCATAAAATTACGACACATATTGTCGCTGTATTCATAAACAATTTGTAACATATTATAACATAAAATGGGGCTTTGCATGCAAAAATCCCTCAGGATATACGATGCTCCTGAGGGATTTCACTAAGGCTGTTATTTTTCGTAATGTTCGTGCCACTGATGGTGGAACGTGCCTTCCCGGTCGGTGCGCTGATAGGTGTGGGCCCCGAAGTAATCCCGCAGAGCCTGTATCAGATTGGCTCCGACGCGGGGACTGCGGTAGGCGTCGAGATATTCCATGGCATTGGCAAAAGCCGGGATGGGAATGCCTTCCTGTACGGCCAGGCAGACAATCTGGCGCAGGCTTTCTTCGTTGGCATTGATTTTATCCAGGAAGAATTGGTCGAATATCAGGTTTTCCAGATCCGGATTCTTTTCATAGGCTTTGGTAATCTTATTGAGGAACTCCGCCTGGATGATGCAACCGGCCCGGAAGATAGAGGCAATACGGCCGTAGTCGAGATCCCAGTGGTACGTTTCCGAGGCACTGCGGTAGAGAGAAAATCCCTGGGCGTAGGCCACGATTTTCCCCGTATACAGACTGCGCCGCACGGCTTCGATGAATTTTTCTCCTTTTACAAGCTTATGTTCCGGCCCGGAAATAACCGTTTCAGCCATGTGCCGCTGAGACAGGTTGGACATGACGCGGGCGTTGCAGGCAGCGGTGATCATAGAAATGTCGACGCCCTGTTTCAATGCTTCGATGCTGGTCCAGCGGCCGGTCCCCTTCTGCCCTGCCGCATCGACGATTTTGTCAATGACCTGTCCGCCTGTTTCGTCATCTTCGGCAAAAATATCGGCGGCGATGCCGATAAGGAAGCTGTGCAGTTCCCCCTGATTCCACTGGTGGAAAATATCGGCGATTTCACTATTCGTATAGCCGCCGACGGTTTTCAGCAGCAGATACGATTCGGCAATGAGCTGCATATCCGCATATTCGATGCCGTTATGGACCATCTTGACATAATGGCCGGCGCCATCACTGCCGATATAGGTGCAGCAGGGTTTGCCATCACTGGCTTTGGCTGCAATGGCTTCATAAATGGGCTGGATTTCGGGATACGTGTCTTTATTGCCGCCGGGCATGATGGACGGGCCGCGGCGGGCGCCAGTTTCCCCGCCCGATATACCCATGCCATAAAAATGGATGCCCTGCTTGCGGCAGTATTCATAGCGGCGGCGCGTATCACCGAAATAAGAATTGCCGCCGTCGATGAGGATATCCCCCTGGTCGAGGAGAGGGATGAGCTGGTCAATCATGCTGTCTACGGGCTTTCCCGCCATAATCATGAACATGATTTTCCGTGGCCGTTTGAGAGACGATACGAAATCCTGCAGGCCGTAATAGGCGGTAATATGATCATGGGGCCGTTCTTTGACAAATTTTTCCGTCAGATCCGGTGTGTAGTTATAGACGCTGACCGTAAATCCATGGTCTGCCATATTGAGAGCCAGGTTGCTGCCCATGACGGCCATGCCAACAACGCCGATATCATGTAAATCCATTGTGTATTCGCTCCTTTATCACGGACTTCGTCCGGTCAGATTTTTTTCTGGTATTCTGTAATTTCTGCAAATTCGTCCTGCAGTTTCAGATACAGCCGGGCAAAAATACTGTACAGCTCCCGGTATGTCGCCACGTTTTCGGCTATCGGTGTATATACTTTCTTTGCATGGACCAGATGGGCCGTGTCGGCAATGCTCTTTAGTCTGCCGCTGGCAATGAATCCCAATGTCGCCGCGCCGAAGGCTGCTCCCTCGCTGTTGTCGGGAAGAGTCAGTTTTTCGTTTAGCACGTCCGACAGGATCTGCAGCCAGAGGCGGGATTTGGTAAAGCTGCCACTGACGCGGATATCGCGGATATCACCGAATTCCCGGAGGGCCAGCATGACGCTGTTCAGGCTGTAGCAGATTCCTTCCATGACGGCCCGGATGATGTGGGACCGGCTGTGATTGAGGGAAAACCCGAAGAACATGCCCCGCAATTCCGAATTCCAGTAGGGCGCCCGTTCCCCTGTAAAGCAGGGCAGGCAGATGAGGCCGTCGGCACCGGCATCGACGTGTTCAGCCTTCATGGTCATGAGGTCATAGGGGTCGATGTCCAGGTCTTCCAGCTTGCTGCCGCCGTAATGGCAGATTTTGTCGCGTACCCAGCGCAGGATCATGCCGCCGTTATTGATGGCGCCGCCGGCAACCCACATGTCATCGGTCAGATTATAGCACCAGGTGCGCATCTGCGGATCCGTCTTCGGCTGTCTGGTCAGCATGCGCAGAGCTCCGCTGGTACCGATGGTCGCGCTGAGCTGGCCCGGCTGGACGGCGCCGATGCCGACGTTGACCAATACGCCATCAGTAGCGCCGATGACCACGGGAAGTCCTTCCGGCAGATGCATGGCCCCGGCGGCTTTGGGTGCCAGCGTGTGCATGTACGTCGTGGAAACGACAGGCGGCATATACGACTTGTCTATCCCAGCATAGGAAAGGATTTCATCGTCCCACTGGAGTGTCCGTTCATTGTACATGCCGCTGGTACTGGCCGTCGATTTATCGATGACCCACTGACCCGTCAGATGATAAAAAAGATAGTCTTTGATGGATCCGACGTATTTCATCTGGCGGAACAGGTCCTGCTGATGGCGTTTGAGCCAGAGAACCTTGGCCAGGGGATAACAGGCATGGATGGGGCAGCCCGTCCGTTCGTAAAAAGAATGGCACAGGACCGGATCTTTTTTCATATCACGGACTACATCGGCACTGCGGCTGTCGGCCCAGGTCTGCATATCCATGAGAGGTTCCAGGTGTTCGTCAAGACCGGCAAAACTGTGCATGACCGTGCTCAGGGCAATCCCTGCCAGTTCTTTATTTTTATACCGCAGCTGGGCCGCCGTCTTGCTGATGACTTCTTCTACCGATTCGTATATCTGAAGCGGACTTTCTTCGGCCCAGTCCGGGTGGGGCGTCAGGAGCGGGTAAAACGCTTCGGACGAGCACACATTCGTACCGTCTTCCGTATAGGCAATGGCCCGCACGCCTGTCGTTCCTACGTCGACGCCAATCCATACTTCCTGATTGGATGATTCCATACTCATGATTATCTTCTCCCTTTCCGTTTATCACAGATTTTCACTCATGGTTCAGACCACAAGGGCTCCTACGATATCGGTAATATGTGTGATGCCTTCTTCTTCGCAATACTGGGCCATCCCCTCAGCAATTTCCTGTACCGCCCGGGGATTGACAAAGTTATAAGCCCCTACGGCGACGGCACTGGCTCCGGCCAGCATGAATTCAATTGCATCCTGCCAGCAGGCAATGCCACCCAGGCCGAGAATGGGAATCTGCACGGCCTTTGCTGTCTGCCATACCATGCGCAGAGCAATCGGTTTGACGGCAGGACCAGACAGGCCTCCGGTGATATTACCCAAAAGAGGGCGCCGCGACCGGATATCAATGGCCATCCCCGTCAATGTATTGATGAGGGACACGGCATCGGCACCGGCCGCTTCCACGGCTTTCGCCATGACCGTGATATCTGTCACGTTCGGTGATAATTTTACAATGACCGGCTTTTTCGTATGAGATTTGACCTGTCCGGTTACGGCAGCGGCCGCTTTAGGGTCGGTCCCGAATACGATGCCGCCTTCTTTGACATTAGGGCAGGAAATATTGACTTCCAGACCGGCTACGCCATCGACATCGAGGGCTTCCGCCAGCTGGCCGTATTCTTCAGCCGAACCGGCCGAAATATTGACAATAATGGGAGTTCCCATCTGTTTTGTCCGCGGCAGGATGTCCCATTTGAACGCATCGAGACCGGGATTTTCCAGACCGATGCAATTGAGCATGCCCGACGGCGTTTCCGCCACCCGTACACCGGGATTACCCGCCCTCGGCAGGGGCGTAATCCCCTTGGAAATGACAGCCCCGATTTCACTGAGGTCGAGGAAATCACTATATTCCACGCCAAATCCGAATGTACCCGAAGCTCCCATGACGGGAGTCTTCATAGGAATACCGGCGAATGTAACGTTTAACCGATCTGTATTCATTAAAATACCTCCTTCGCCGGAAATACCGGTCCATCTGCACATACCTTATGCCGTCTGCCATCGATTTTGCTGGCAAAGGTACAGCCGAGACAGACGCCGATGCCGCAGGCCATGCGTTTTTCCATGGATACTTCACAATATACATCCGCTTCGGCCGCAGCTTCTGCAATGGTCTTCATCATCACCGTCGGGCCGCAGACGGAAATGCGGTCTATGGCATGTTCCTGAAAAATTACAGGCAGTGCCTGTACGGCAAATCCTTTTATTCCCCGGGACCCGTCATCAGTCGTCACGTAGATATATTCCGCATAGGGTTCAAAAAACCGTGTCCAGAACGTTTCTGCCGCCGTCTTGCCAGCCACGAGGATCACCGGATGATCCAGCCTTTTTGCCAGGAAAATGAGCGGTGCCAGCCCGACGCCGCCCCCAGCCAGCAGGACCTTGCCAGGGGAAGTCGTAAAGACGCCATCTCCCAGAGGACCTTCCACATTCAGCACATCACCGGGATGCAGCCGCGATAATTCTTCCGTTCCCGTACCGACGATACGGTAGATAATCGTGACCGTACCCTCTGTTGACGTATCGACGATGCCAAAGGGACGGCGCAAAAAGGTCGTACCGCCATCATAGTGTACGTTGACAAACTGCCCCGGCCGTGCTGTCCGGGCAATCTGCGGCGCATGGAATTTCATCTGCCATACGGCAGGAATAATCGCTTCGTTTTTTAGTATTTCAGCTTGCTCCACATATTTCATAAGCAATGCCTCCTATAAAAAGTTTCCCCGGATTTCTCCTTTTCCTATTCTACCATAGATAGAAAGAAAGTAAAAACGCCCTGCATGAATATTGTGTTCACACAGGGCGTATCCTATACCTGTTATTTATGTTCGACTTCTTTTTCCATATTCAGGGTAACTTCATCACGCCAGATACCGAGTCGGGCCACACAGTCAGCAGCCGATGCGTCCCACTTTCCATCTTTAAGGCGCTGTTTGTAATCGTCTACGAGAATCTTGACTTTGCCGCTCAGAAGGAAAACGACAATGAGGTTGCAGACGACACATGTGCCATAGAAGAAATCGAAGGAAGACCACAGTGTCTTGGCTGCTCCGATAGCACCGACAATAGCCCAGGCACAACCGATGGCATAGTAAATTTTGATCCATGCGCCTTCAAGGCCCAGGGAGTTGAGGCAGATACCGCCATAATATACGTTGACAACACAGGTCGTAAAAGCAAAGAAAGTAATGATGACTGAAATAAATACAGCACCGACAGCCACACTGCCAAAGGCAGAGGAAAAGCCGGCTGTCGTAAGAGCAGCACCGGAAATACCCGTATTCCAGAGACCCGAGGTCATAACGACCATAGCCGTCATCGTGCAGACGACAATAGTATCGAAGAAGACTTCAAAAATCCCCCACAGGCCCTGTTTGACCGGATGGTTGACCGATGCCGACGAATGAGCCAGCGGAGCTGTACCCGTACCGGCTTCGTTGGAATAAATACCACGGGCCAGGCCCCAGCGGACGGCCAGCATGACCGTGCTGCCAGCAAAGCCGCCCGTTGCAGCCGTACCGGTGAAAGCATCTTCAAAAATCATAGCAAAGGCCGAAGGAATCATGCTGGCATTGACGATGATAACGAAGATAGCACCGACGATGTAAATGACAGCCATAAACGGAACGACGAGATTAGCGAAATTGGAAATACTCTTGAGACCGCCCAGGAGAACTGCTGCCATTAGGACAGCAACGGTGATGCCGACGATATACGGATTGACAGCAAAGGCTGTATTAATGGCATTGGAGATTTCTGCTGCCTGGATAGACGGGGCAAACATCATGCCCGCTGCCATAACGATAGCCCAGATAGCCGACAGCCAGCGCCAGTTTTTGCCGAGACCGTTCTTGACATACCAGGGGAAACCGCCGTGCCAGACACCGCTTACGGGATCTTTTTCACGATAGGCCAGGCCCAGGGTAACTTCTGAGAATTTGACGATCAGGCCCAGCATGGCGATGAACCACATCCAGAAGACAGCACCGGGACCGCCTGTTGCAATAGCGACGGAAACGCCGGCGATGTTGCCAACACCCAGTGTCGATGCCAAAGCCGTACAGGCCGCCTTAAATGGCTTGATATTGCCGTCACCAGACCCTTTGTCAAAGATTTTGCCAAAGGTATTCTTCATGACATGACCAAAAAATGCAAACTGGAAAAAGCCAAGACGGATGGATAAGAAGACGGCTACAAAGGACGTGCCGATGAGCAGCGGCCATCCCCAGATAAAATCAGCAAAAGCCATCATCCCTTTTGCAATCAAACCAAAAAATTCCATACACATTGCCCCCTCATGCAATTATTGGAATTCTCGAATAAAGTAATGATAATATCTGTAAAAGCGGAACGATACCGGCCGAGAATCCTCCAGAGATACGATATGACGTTCCTTTAAGAATGTGAAACAACACACTTACTATAGCACATTATCAAGCTCTTTGTAAATATATTTTTAGCATACTAGGACAATTTAGCTGAATATTTCTATTTTTTTCTGGTAAAATACTTCTTTTTGGCATTTTGTATACAATATTCAATCAATTTTTAAGTATATATATCTTTATTTTTGCTTTGAAATACAAAAAAAGCACTCAGATAATCCCTGAATGCTTTAACTTCTTCTTGGTGACCCAGTAGGGATTCGAACCCTAGACCCACAG
>NZ_DGRS01000064.1:0-63773 GCF_002391155.1 Megasphaera sp. UBA4382
GCTGATTGTGGAAAAAAGCACTAGCTTATGCTAGTGCTTTTTTTTGTGGTTAGTGATTAGTAAGTTGCTAGTAGGGATTTTGTATTCAAAATACATATGTAAAACGGTTACCCTTTTCTTGTCAGTCCCATGCATATGTGGTATAAATGAATAGGTAACTAAAAAAGGGGAGTTGATTTTACATGGGTATGAGTGTTGCTGCTAATCATGCAAAAGGTAAGTTTGCTGCTGATGCTATTATGGCCGCTGCGGCACGTTGCACAGAAGATGTCAAGAAAAATGGGGCTGATGCTGTTATAAACGGTACGATTGGTTCCATTATTGATGAAAATGGCGATCTCGTCGTACTGCAGATTGTAAAGGATACATTGAAACAACTGACACCAAATCAGATTGTAGCCTATGCACCGATTCCGGGCTTCCCGGAATATCTCGATGCGGCTATCGACCAGTGCTTCTGTGATTCCCGCCCGGAAGGGTATATCCGCGCTATTGCCACACCTGGCGGCTCCGGCGCTATCCATACGGCAGTTCACAATTATTCTGAACCGGGTGATGAAGTACTCACGACAGATTGGTGTTGGGGAGCATACCGCAATATTATCCGTGACGACAACCGCGTCCTCCGCGAATTTGAACTGCTGACGGATGATGGAAAATTCAATATGAAGAGTTTTTCTGAAAATCTGCAGGACCTCGTCAATAAACAGCATAATACAGTCATTATCCTTAATTCTCCTGCCAATAATCCTACAGGATTCGGACTGAATCTGGATGAATGGGATGCCGTCCTTTCTTTTATTAAATCAGCTGTCGAAGGAAAAGATAAAAATATTATCCTCGTTTCTGATGTAGCGTATCTCGACTACAGTGGGGAAAAACAGGAATGCCGCCGTTTCTTCAAAAAGTTTGGGAATCTGCCGGCTAATATCCTTCCTATCGTCGCATATACCTGTTCTAAGGGCTTTACCCTGTATGGCCAGCGTATGGGTGCGATGATCGGAATCACCTCCAGTGAAGACGTAGCTGATGAATTTACGGCTATTAATAAGTACACCGCCCGTGCTACCTGGTCCAATCCGACCAGCTCTGCTATGTGGACGATGATAGAAATTACGAAAGATCCGGAAAAAGTAGCCCGCCTTGATGCAGAACGGGCACAGTATTTCCAGATGATTAAAGAACGGGCAGACATATTTATGAAAGAAGCGGCTGACTGTGGTCTGAAAATCCTGCCATATCTGTCAGGTTTCTTCATTACTATTCCCATGATTGGTTCGGATAAGGTATGTGCCGCCCTTGAAAAAGAACATATTTACCTTGTTCCGCTGAAAAAAGGTATCCGCCTGGCCGTCTGCTCTGTATCCAAAAAGAAGATTGCCGGTCTGGCAGCCAAGGTAAAGGCGGCTGTCGATGCAGCTGGCATTGTGCAGTAATCGTTTGCTGTATAGGGGAGGGATATCCTATGTTTGAAACAATCGGCATTATCGGGACAGGGAATATGGGACGGGCCATTGCTATGGGGCTGGTCCGGTCCGGCCTGATCGAAGGGAAACAGCTCATATTGTACAATATCCATACGGAAAAGGCCCAGCGCCTGGCTGATGAAACCGGTGCCGCTGTCGTTGATTCGGCTGCCGGATTAGTGCAGCAGTCCCAGGCGGTCATCCTGGCGGTCAAGCCGTTTATTATGCCCGGTGTCCTGAAGGACATTTATCAGGCAGTAACACCGGACAAAGTGATGATTTCCATCGCTGCCGGCCTTACCCTGCAGCGCCTGGCTGATGCCATGCCGGCAGGAACAAAAATCGTCCGCGTCATGCCAAACACGCCTTCTATGGTAGGAGAAGGTATGGCGGCCCTTTGTTTTAATGAAGCTGTAACAGATGATGAAAAGGATGATTCCGTCGCTATTTTCCGCAGTTTCGGCAAGGCCGAAGTCGTGGAAGAACGGCTTATCGATGCTGTCTGTGGCCTGAGCGGGAGTGGTCCGGCTTTTGTGTATATGTTCATTGAAGCGCTGGCTGATGCCGGGGTGCGGGAAGGAATGTTCCGGCCTATGGCATATACTTTTGCCGCGCAGACTGTTCTGGGAGCGGCAAAGATGGTCCTTGAAACAGGGGAACATCCGGGCAAGCTGAAAGATGATGTCTGTTCTCCCGGCGGTACGACTATCGAAGCTGTACGCGTTCTGGAAGAAAGTGGGTTCCGTGCTGCGGCGATGAATGCCGTTATTGCGTCTGCTGAAAAAAACAAGAACTTGTAGTTAAAGTTAAACGTTAACACCGCATATAGGACAACCGGTTTACAAAATGTGTTTTGTAAACCGGTTATTTTTATGTTATATACCTAAACGGAATAATACATAATTCCATTTAGGTATTATAAAAAATCATAGCATGTATGTGAACTGTTGAACGATATTAATAATATTAAAAAAAATATATAATAAATTAAATTAATAAAACAATCATGCAGAATTATCAATTTAGGCATTGATGCGTTGTGAAATACATATAGATTATATGTATAAATGTAATTTACTTACCTGCGTCTCCGTTGTATAATTAAATCATGAGATTGACTCCGGAGATAATCACAAAAGAACTGGTCTTATTCATGATTCTGGCTATGAATGAGCCACCTGCCTGTTAGGGGCATGAAACATGGTGTTTGATGAAAGGGTGGTTTGAATGGTTCTGCTTGCTTTGCTCCCGATACTATTTCTGATTGTAGCATTGGGATTTTTGAAGATGGCTGGGTGGAAAGCGTGCCCGATTGCGGCAATCATTGCATTTGTCATTGCTGTCTTTGCCTTTGATATGCCTGTGGGCATTGCTGTTTCTGCGGCACTGGAAGGGGTAGCCCTGGCGGTGTGGCCGATTTTACTTGTCATCATTATGGCTTTATTTGCTTATAAACTGACAGTTGCTACAGGCAGTTTTGATACAATTAAGCAGATGCTGACTACGGTTAGTGAAGATAAACGTGTGCTGTTTCTGCTCATTGCCTGGGGCTTTGGGACTTTCATGGAAGGGATGGCCGGATTTGGTACGGCCGTAGCTATCCCGGCGGCTATGCTGGTTGCTCTGGGATATCCGCCCATACGGACGATCATTGCCTGCCTTATTTCTAATGCCGTAGCACCATCTTTTGGCTCTATTGGCATTCCGACATCGACAATGGCTGCTATAACCGGCATCGATGCCGTCACGCTGGCAACGAACGTTTCGGTTGTATCCTTTATTCCCGATCTGATTGCCCCGTTTTTAATGGTCATCTGCATCGGTGGCGGGGTGAAAGCCCTGAAAGGTGTCGGCATTATCACACTGCTTTCCGGCCTGGCACTGGCAATCCCTGAATTGCTGATTTCTATGACTATCGGGGCAGAGCTCCCGGTCATGGTGTCCTCTGTAATTATCATGGCGGTCATCGTACTGTATTCTCGGGCCGTCAAGATCGATGATCCCGACTATAAACTGGATGTAAAGACAGAAGATATCCAGCCTGTTTCCTTCGGCGAAGGTGTCCGGGCGGCAATGATTTTCATTTTGATTTTCGTGCTCCTCGTGTTTACATCCAAACTCATTCCGTTCATCAACGATCCGTTGGCTTCCATCAAGACATCTGTTCCTATCTATGCCGGTGCTGGTGCCAAACCGTATACATTCGTCTGGGTGGCAACGCCAGGTATCATGATTTTGATTGCGTCTATCATTGGTGGTAAAATCCAGGGGGCTTCTTTTGGAAAGATATGGAGCGTATTTGTTGATAACTTTGTCGGCCTGAGATATACATTCCTGACGATTATCACTGTCGTTATCGTAGCCAAGGTCATGACGTATTCCGGTATGACTAAGGAGATTGCCGATGCTTTGGTCTTTGCGACAGGCAATGCATATCCTGTATTTGCTCCCTTTGTGGGTGCTATCGGTGCTTTCATTACCGGATCCTGCACCAATGCCAACGTACTATTCGGACCGCTCCAGACTTCTGTTGCGTCCACTCTGGACATGAGCCCGGCATGGATGGCCGGTGCCAGCTCGCTTGGTGGTTGTATAGGCAAGATGCTGTCACCCCAGAGCATTGCTCTCGGCGTCGGTGCTGTCGGAGCTCTGGCAGAAGGAAAAGAAGGGGAAATTATGCGCGGGACAGCCGGATACTGCCTGTGTCTGCTGGTCATTGCCGGTATCCTGACATTTATCATCCCCAGTTTCCTGACTTTGTAATGTAATTAGTGGCTATGCACCGGTTTTCTGCCGGTTTTATACAACATGTAAAGTGTTTTGTATTTAGAGGAGGAATTTTATTATGGCTAAAGGTATTGTTACACCGGAACTTATTGAACAGTTAAAGGCTATCGTTGGTGAAAAGTATGTATATACCGATAAAGACAAACTGGAACCGTATTCCCATGACGAAGTAACGGATCCTCATTATATGAGAGAACCGCAGGTCGTCGTCCTGCCGGCTAATACGGAAGAAGTAGCCAAAGTCGTAAAGCTCTGCTATGACAACGACACGGTCATGGTTCCCCGTGCTGCTGGTACAGGCTTGGCTGCCGGTGCCGTCGCCACATTCGGCGGTGTCATCATCTCTATCGAACGGATGAACAAAATCCTTGAAATCGATAAACAGAACATGGTATGCGTCACAGAACCGGGCGTTACGACGGCTGTCTTGCAGGAAGAAGTACAAAAAGAAGGCCTGTTTTATGGCGGCGACCCCTGCAGCGGGGACTCCTGCTTCATCGGCGGTAACGTAGCAACCAATGCCGGCGGCAACCGGGCCGTTAAATACGGTGTAACCCGTGACCAGGTCATGGGCATTGAAGTCGTTACCCCGCAGGGCGAAGTAGTCACACTGGGCGGTAAATTCCGTAAAAATGCAACGGGTTATATGCTCATGCACCTCTATATCGGTTCTGAAGGGACGCTGGGCATCATTACCAAGATTTATCTGAAACTCGTTTCCCTGCCTAAATATCAGGCTGACCTGCTGCTCATATTCGACAATCTCGACGATGCTATCGCCCTGACACCGAAAGTCATGAATGCTGGCATTACTCCGGTCTGCGTAGAATTCATGGACAATGCCTCTATTAAACAGGTAGAAGTATTCCTCGATGAAAAACTGCCTCATTCTGACAATGGTAACTATATCATCATTCAGATTGCCGGTGACAATGAAGACGTTCTCGATGAACAGACAGAAAAAATCGTTGAAATTGCAGAAGAAAATAAAGCCATCGACTCCCTCGTCGCTGACCCGAAAGTTATCTGGAAATCCCGTAAAGCATATCTGGAAGCCGACCGTGCCCGCAGCCTCGTATTCTCCATGGAAGATATCGTCGTTCCTATGACGGAAATCCCCGGTGCTGTACAGCAGATTTCCCGCCTTTCCGAAAAATACGATGTCGCTATGCACTGCGCCGGCCACTGCGGCGATGGCAACGTCCATATTGATATTCTGAAAGATGACCGCACTCAGGAAGAATGGGAAGAAATGCTGCCGAAAATCCAGGGCGAAATCTACGCTCTCGTATACAGCCTGGGTGGCCGCCTCTCCGGTGAACACGGCATTGGCTATAAACGGGAAGCTCTCCTTGAAAAATACACGAACCCTGTAGAAGTCAAACTGATGAAAGCCGTGAAGAAAGCACTGGATCCGAAGAATATCATGAATCCGGGCAAAGTAATCAGCATTAACGACGAAGTTCCTGTAGAAGAATAATCATACCGTCTGCCGGTACAGCCGAAAAAGATGCAGAATTCTTTGAATGTATCGTCTGAAATCTGATACTCTGTTGATGTAAAGAGGCTGTTCTTGTAGTGACAGCCTCTTTGCTGTACCGGCAGAATATGTGGTAAGGCGTCATGTTTCGTTCATAACACAGAAAGGCTGGGATATATATGCAGAAATTTTCCATCCCTTTTGGTAAGGGACATATTCATTTTGAACTGCCTGATGAACAAGTAGCAGGTGTACTGCTTTCACATGCCCATGAATATAAAGCGCCCAAATCAGAAGAAGAACTCGTTGCGGATGCACTGGCTAATCCGATTGGCAGTCCTCGTCTGAGCGAACTGGCCAAAGGGAAAAAGACGTGTACCATTATTTCCAGTGACCATACCCGTCCGGTACCGAGCCATGTCATCATGCCACAGCTGCTGGCAGAATTGCGCAAGGGCAATCCGGATATTGATATTACCATTCTGGTTGCAACAGGGATGCATCGTCCGACTACTCATGAAGAACTGGTTGCCAAATACGGAAAAGAAATCGCTGAAAAGGAAAAGTTCATCATTCACGTCAGCCGTAATGACGACGACATGGTCAGCATCGGTACGCTGCCTTCCGGTGGAGAATGCCTGATCAACAAGGCGGCTGTTAATACGGATCTCCTGATTTCAGAAGGATTCATCGAACCGCATTTCTTTGCCGGCATGTCCGGTGGCCGGAAATCTGTTCTGCCAGGTATTGCCAGCAAGATTACGGTCCTGGCTAACCACTGCTCGGAATTCATTAACAGCCCCTATGCCCGTACAGGCATTCTCGAAGGCAATCCCATCCATAAAGATATGCTTTATGCAGCTAAAGCGGCTAAACTGGCATTTATCTGCAACGTCGTCATCGATGCCGATAAAAAAGTCATCGCCGCCTTTGCCGGTGACCGGGAAGAGGCCCATTATAAAGGGGTAGAATTTGAAATGAAACTGGCCGGTGTCAAACCGGTTCCGGCTGATATTGTCGTAACGACGAATGGCGGTTATCCTCTCGATCAGAATATCTACCAGTCTGTCAAAGGCATGACGGCGGCAGAAGCAACCTGTAAAGATGGCGGCGTCATTATCGACTGCTCCAGCTGCAGTGACGGACACGGCGGTGAAGATTTCTTCAATACGCTGAAACAGGCCGATGATCTGCAGAAGGCCATGGATGAAATACTGGCCCGCGATCGGAATGAAACGATCTTTGACCAGTGGGAATCGCAGATACTATTGCGTTTATTGCTCCATTTTGATATCATAATGGTAACCGATGCCCCTAAAGATATGGTAGAAGCTATGCATCTGAAATATGCGGCGAATATTGACGAAGCCTTTGCTATGGCGAAGAAGCTTCTGGCGGCAAAAGGTGTGGCTGACCCGAAAGTTACGGTCATTCCCGATGGCGTGTCGGTTATTGTCAAGTAACAATAGAATGACATAAACACAGCGGTGTGTACAATGATTTGTACACACCGCTTTTTTAATACTATGTATTGCTTGCCACTGTATTGTTATTTCTTGATGAAAAATGAATCACCGCTCTTATTGCCCATGCCAGGATGGATATCAAAGCGGACGACGCCGATTGAGGCCTTGCCGGCAACGGCCTGCTTGATCATGGCCGTCCCTTCTACGCCGAAGCCACCGCATAATTCAATGGCACCTACTCCGTTTTCTACCAGTTTTTTTGCTTCTTTGACGGCTTCTTCATAGGATTTGACACCGACTACGGTCAGGTCGAGACCGGGTCCAGGGATGACGGCTTTCTGCTTTTCCGGATCATTTCCCGGGGCAATATACATGAATGCTGCCTGATAACTCATACCATATCGTCTCCTTTTCATATTGATAGGTATATCATACGAAAGAGAAAGAAGAAATGCAAGATGCATCGGTTATAAAAGAAAAATGGGAGATGAAAAATATTTTGAATAATTGACAAAAATTTAGTTTATAGATATGATAAAAATATAACCACTACTTGTTACTATCATATCATTAAGGAGGGATTTGTATGAGTGGATCTATTATTGTAGCCGCCGTTGTCATAGCATACATGGCATTTATGCTTTTCATCGGCTGGTACTCCAAGCACATGATTTCCGGCAATGCGGACTTTATGGTTGCCGGCCGCCGTCTGGGACCCATTCTGATGGCAGGGACGCTGGCTGCCACGGAAATCGGTGGTGGCAGTTCGCTGGGCGTTGTCCAGCAGGGGATGGGAAAATACGGTATCAGCGCGGCCTGGTATGTCATTGCCATGGGTTTCGCCTTTGTCATCCTGACTTTCCTGGCTCCAAAATTCCGGGCATCGACAGTCAAGACCGTACCGGAATATTTCCGCCGCCGCTATGGCCGGCTTCCGGGCATCATTACGGCTATCGTCATGTTTCTGCCCCTTATTGGCCTGACGGCAGGGCAAATGATTGCATCAGCCGTCATTCTCTCGACGATGATGGGTATCAGCTTTAAAGTCTCCGTCATCGCTATTTGTGTCATCGTTACGATTTATTCTGTCATGGGAGGTCTCTGGTCTGTTACGCTTACCGATTTTGTACAGGTCTTTTTCATCGTATTTGGTATGGCCGTAGCTCTTCCTTACGCTCTCAATCTGGCAGGAGGATGGGATAATGTCGTGGCCAATGTACCGGCAGAATCACTGGATCTTTTTTCCGGTTACAGTGTCATCGATGTCATTGCCCTGACTGTCATGTATATTACTACCTTTACGGTAGGACAAGAAGCAGTATCACGGTATTATGCAGCCCGTGATGGTCGGACTGCCCAGAAAGGGTCTGTCATGGCTGCTATCATCAATTTCATCTATGGATTTATTCCGGCGACTCTGGGCGTCATCGTATTGGCTCTCATTAATATGGGCATCTTTGATGCGACCCAGTTCCAAAGTGTCGGTTCACGCTATGCCCTGCCGGTTCTGGCCGTAGCGGCTATGCCGCCTCTCGTTTGTGGCATCCTCTTTGCTGGTGTCATTTCGGCAACGATGTCTAGTGCCAGTTCGGACCTTCTGGGAGCCGGATCTATTTTTGCCAATGATATTTATCGCCAGTACATTAAAACGGAAGCGACCGATGAAGAGGTTATGAAAGTTGCCAAGATTGTCATGGTCCTGGCAGGATTGCTTTCCCTGCTCGTTGCATTATTCAATACATCGAGCATTATTACGATTCTTATGTTTTCCTTCTCGCTCCGTGCAGCCGGTGCTTTCTTCCCATATGTCATCGGTTTATACTGGAAAGGCGCATCTCTTGCAGGGACGATGGCATCACTTATTGCCGGTACGATTGTCGTCGTGTATCTGGAACAGTTTACCCACGGTGTCATTTTTGGTATTAAGTTCGGCCAGCCTATCCTGCCGGGTCTGGTTGTGAGCTTCATAGCATTTATCATTTTCTCCAAATTGATGCCGCCGAAAGAAAAAACGACAGAACTGGCTTATGATGAACACGAATCCTGATTCGGCTGTAAAGTAGTTCTTTTTCGGTTTTATGCGATTTTACTTTGCTTTTACGGAGCAGAATATGGTATAGTAAATTAAGGTGATAATGAAAATTTGTCATGACTGAAAAACAAATTTTTGCTCGTGTATATTAGGAAACGGAGTCGTTGACCGATGAAAGAAAATATGCTTACTTTTTTGAAACAATTAGCCCGGGGTATTGCACAGCAGTTCGGGCCCAGCTGTGAAGTCGTCGTCCATGACCTCAGTGGGGACAATGCGGAACATTCCATTGTTGCCATTGAAAATGGGCATGTTACGCACCGGAAAGTAGGAGATGGTCCGTCTATGGCTGTTCTGGAGGCATTGAGCGGCAAACCGGAAAAACTGCACACCGATGGCAGTTACCTGACAAAGACAAAGGATGGGCGTATCCTGAAATCGACGACTATTTACATCCGTGATGAACAGCAGAAAATCATCGGTATTTTTTCTCTCAATTTTGATATTACTGAATTGATGATGGTCAGCAATGCCATTAACCCGCTGGTATCTATTACGTCGCAGAAGGGTGAAACGGGCAGTATTCCGCACAATGTAACGGAACTTCTGCAGGAACTTATTGAAGAATCGACCCGTCAGGTAGGAAAACCTGTGCCGCTCATGACGCGCGATGATAAAATCCGGGCGATTAAATTCCTCAATGACCATGGAGCCCTGCTGATTACCAAAGCGGGGGATAAAATTTCCAAATACTTTGGCATCTCCAAGTATACGCTGTACAGTTATATTGACAGCAGTAATGATGATGATGCACCCGTTTAGGGACAGAAAGGGGGCTGTCACATGCCGTACGGTATGCGACAGCCCCCTTTGGGCATGATACATGTCATTAGTTCTGATGAGTCGCTGGAAGTGCCAGAAGACTATTGATGGTATAGATTGCCTGGATGGCCAGACGGGCGGCCCGCCCTGTTTTTTGCACTAATGTATTCATATAAATCATCCTTCTCTAAAATAGTATTACTGTAATGCATATAATAATACGTATCTTTTAGATATTTGTCAAGATAAATACAAAAATATTTTTTAGTTTTTATATAAAATATTGACAAAAAGTTAGATTATGCGTACCATAACAAAGAAGAAAGGGGAATATCCCCTGGCTGCATTGATAACATAAAGGAGGAATGTGGCGTGGAAACCATATCTTGTGAAGAAGTCCGGAAACTGTGTCAGGCACTGATCCGCCAGCCAAGCTTGTCCGGACAGGAAAAAGGCGCTAGTCTCGTACTGCAGACGTATATGAAAGAGCAAGGTGTATTTGATACGATTCAGGTAGATGACTATGGGAATACGCTGGCTTCTATCAAGGGAGACCGGCCGGGACCAGTCGTACTCTTTGATGGCCATATCGACACGGTTCCCGTTGAAGATGAAACAGCCTGGACCTACCCTCCCTTTGCCGGAGATATACATGGAAACCGTCTGTATGGTCGTGGTGCCAGCGATATGAAAGGCGCACTGGCCGCCATGACGGTCGGGGCAGTACAGTTTGCCAGACAGACAAAAAAGAAGTTTGCCGGTACCCTGTATATCGCTGCCGTCGTTCATGAAGAATGCTTTGAAGGCGTCGCAGCCCGCGCCATCAGTCAGGCCATCCGTCCCGACTATGTCATCATCGGAGAAGCTTCCGGCCTCGATCTTAAAGTAGGCCAGCGCGGGCGGGCTGAAATTGTCCTTGAATCAAAAGGGAAGTCTTGTCATTCTGCCAATCCGGAAAAAGGCGTCAATGCTGTATACAAAATGTGTAAGGCTATTGCATGTCTGCAGCAGGTACCGGCTCCCGTTCATCCCGTACTGGGAAAAGGAATCCTGGAATTGACTGATATCAAATCTTCACCTTATCCCGGGGCTTCGGTCGTTCCCGATTACTGCCGGGCTACGTACGACCGTCGTCTGCTGACAGGGGAAACAAAGGAATCCGTCCTGGCACCGCTGAAACAGGCACTCCACACCTTGATGGAAGAGGATGGGGAAGCGTCTTACCACTTGTCTTATGCCGTAGGCAGGGAACGGTGCTATACTGGTGCAGATATAGAAGGAGAACGTTTTTTCCCGGGCTGGCTGTACGATAAACAGGCTGACTTTGTTCAGGCAGCAGCTGACGCGATGAAACAGGCCGGATTCACACCGGCTATCCGCCAGTATAACTTTTGCACCAATGGCAGCCACTATGCTGGTGAAGCCCACATTCCCACAATCGGACTGGGACCCAGCCGGGAAGACCTGGCTCATACAGTAGATGAATACATAGAACTTTCCCAGCTTACCGGCGCTGTTACCTGCTATGTGGCAGTAATGGGGGCCCTGTTGCAGGAACGGTTCCTGCCAGGTAAAGGGGGCGCATGTGTATGAGTATTCTCATTCAAAATGGGACTATTGTAGATGGTACGGGAACGGAACGGTATAAAGCGGATGTTCTCATCGATGGGGATCGTATTGGGGCAATCGGTCACATAGCGCCGTCTGAAGGAATGTCCTATGTTGATGCATCGGGGTGTATCGTAGCACCAGGATTCATTGATACCCACAGCCATAGTGATATCGAAGTACTGCAGGACAGCCGCGTCCTGCCGAAGGTCATGCAGGGGGTAACGACAGAAATTCTGGGACAGGATGGCATATCCGTCGCCCCTCTGCCGGAAACCTACATTGCGACGTGGCGTCATAACCTGGCCGGTATCGGTGAGGATTCAGAGCGCATAGACTGGCACTACCATACGACAGCCGGGTATCTGAACCGGGTACGGGCTGCGCGGCCGGGAATCAACGAATGCTATCTCGTACCACACGGCAATATCCGGATGGAAGCGATGGGACTTGAAAACCGGCAGCCATCAGATGCAGAATTGCAGAAGATGGCCGATATCACTCGGAGAGAAATGGAAGGCGGCGCTGTAGGTCTGTCTTCTGGTCTCATTTACCTTCCCTGCGTCTATGGCGGGAAAGAAGAACTCATCGCCATGTGCCGGGTCGTGGCAGAGTACCAGGGATGCTTTGTCGTCCATCAGCGGAGCGAGGCTGATACGATTGTCGCCTCTATGAAAGAAATCATCGACATTGCCCGTCAGTCCGGCGTCCATCTTCATATTTCCCATTTTAAAGTCTGTGGCCGGAAAAACTGGCAGTATATCCCCCAGGTACTCCGCCTTCTCGATGAAGCTGAAGCCGAGGGGATAAATATCAGTTTTGACCAGACGCCTTATACGGCAGGCAGTACGATGATGAGCGCCATTCTGCCGCCGTGGGTCATGGAAGGCGGTACCGATTGCGTACTCCGGCGCCTCTCTGATCGGACGCTGCGGCAGAAAATGATTGCTGACATCCAGAAGGGTATTCCCGGCTGGGATGACTTCATCGATTTTGCCGGTCCCGACCAGATTTATGTTTCCAGCGTCGGGAGCGAAAAAAATCAGGATGCCGTCGGCCTTAATCTCATCGAACTGGGAGAAAAACGAGGAAAAGATCCGTATAACGCAGCCTTTGATTTACTGTATGAAGAAAAAAATGATGTACGGATGATTGATTTTTATTGTCAGGAAAATCACGTATTGCAGTTCATGAAACGGCCGGAAATGAATCTGAGTACAGACGGCCTGTATGGCAGTCATCCTCATCCGCGCCTGTATGGCGCGTTTCCCTATGTGCTGCGTAAATATGTAAGGGAAAATCCGGTCTTTTCACTGGAAGAAGCAATACACAAGATGACAGGAAAAGCGGCATCGGCATTCCGCCTGCGTGACCGGGGCGTGCTGGCCGCCGGAAAGGCAGCAGACCTGATAATTTTTAAGGACGGCACTATCCGGGACAGGGCGACCTTTACTGAACCTGTCCAATTTCCGGAAGGCATAGAACAGGTCTATGTAAATGGCGCATTGACTGTGGACCACGGTACTCATACGGATGCCCGGTCAGGCCGGGTCTTGATAAAAAATCATGGATACATTGTCTAAATGCGACAAAAAAATATATTTAACCTAAAAAAAATTTAGCTAACATCTTGCAAAAATGGAAAATCATGATATACTTCTAAGTATACAAAAACTTTTTGATGAGCAAAAATATTTTTAGTAAAAGAAATGGGCTTTCAGGAACAGATAGCACGACAAGGAGGATGAATACCATGGCAGATACCATGAAATGGGTCATGAACCACATGCCCAAGACGGAAGATAAAAATCTTCCCATTATGTCCGTTGAAGAAGTCAAAAAAGCACGGACCTTTCATCAGAGCTTTCCCCAGTATAAGGAAACGCCGCTGACGAAACTTCCTAAGATGGCTGCATATTTCGGCCTCGGTTCTCTTTTCGTCAAAGATGAATCGTACCGTTTCGGCCTCAACGCATTCAAAGTATTGGGCGGGTCCTATTCCATGGCAAAATATATTGCCAAAGAAACGGGAAAAGATGTATCGGAACTGCCCTACGATGTACTGACATCAGATAAGCTCCACGATGAATTTGGCACGGCCACGTTCTTTACGGCAACAGACGGAAATCACGGCCGGGGCGTAGCCTGGGCAGCGAATAAACTGCGTCAGAACGCTGTCGTACATATGCCGAAGGGGACGACACAGACCCGGTTGGAAAATATCAGGAAACTCGGTGCCAAAGTCGATATCCTTGATCTCAATTACGACGACTGTGTACGTCAGGCTGCAAAAGAAGCATCCGAAACGCCGCGGGGCGTCATCGTACAGGATACGGCATGGGACGGATATGAAGAAATCCCTTCGTGGATCATGCAGGGTTATGGCACAATGGCCATGGAAGCTGCCCAGCAGTTAAATGAACAGGGAATAGACCGGCCGACCCACGTATTCGTCCAGGCTGGTGTCGGTTCGCTGGCCGGTGCTGTCGTCGGATTCTTCTCCAACCTCTATAAAGATAATCCGCCCGTATTCGTCGTCGTCGAAGCCGAAGCAGCGGCCTGCCTTTACAAAGGTGCCGCAGCCGGTGATGGCAAACCGCGCATCGTCGATGGGGACATGCAGACCATTATGGCAGGGCTTGCCTGCGGGGAACCCAATACTATTTCCTGGGATATCCTCAAGAATCACGTCAAGATGTTCGTTGCAGCGCCTGACTGGGTGGCAGCCCAGGGGATGCGCATGCTGGGAGCCCCGATTAAAGGCGATCCGGCCATCACATCCGGTGAGTCCGGCGCAGCTCCCTTTGGAGCTTTGTCGGTTCTCATGACCAGCGATGACTGTGCCGATGTCCGCAAAGAACTGGGACTGGATGAAACAGCCAATGTCCTGGTCTTCTCCACCGAAGGTGATACGGATCCACAGCGGTATAAAAACATTGTCTGGAAAGGCCTCGATAAATAACGAGTGAAACATAGTATACAGGATAGTACCTATATTTTCATGAAAAGGAGCAGTACAACATGGCACTGGATTACAGCAAAATCAAAGAAGCCGCAAAGGGCTACGAAAAAAACATGACAAAATTCTTACGGGAAATCGTACAGTATCCCGGTGAAAGCTGCGATGAAAAAGCTCATATCGACCGGATAGCACAGGAAATGCGGGCTCTTGATTTCGATAAAGTAGAAATCGACCCCATGGGCAATGTCCTCGGTTACATGGGCAGCGGCAAGACACTCATCGCATTTGATGCCCATATCGATACGGTAGGCATTGGCAACAAGGACAACTGGGAATTTGATCCGTACAAGGGTTTTGAAACGGAAACGGAAATCGGTGGCCGTGGTACATCTGACCAGTGCGGTGGTATTGTATCGGCTGTCTATGGCGCCCGTATCATGAAAGACCTGGGTCTCCTGTCTGATAAATACACCGTTCTCGTTACCGGTACTGTACAGGAAGAAGACTGCGATGGTCTCTGCTGGCAGTATATTATCAAAGAAGACGGCGTCCGCCCGGAATTTGTCGTATCGACTGAACCGACAGATGGCGGCATTTATCGTGGCCAGCGGGGCCGTATGGAAATCCGCATCGATGTCCAGGGCGTATCCTGCCACGGCAGCGCTCCCGAACGCGGTGATAATGCTATCTATAAGATGGCCGATATCCTTCAGGACGTACGGGCTCTCAACGAAAACGACGCTGCTGACAGTACAGAAATCAAAGGCCTGGTCAAAATGCTCGACAAAAAGTACAATCCTGAATACGAAGAAGCTAATTTCCTCGGCCGTGGCACTGTTACGTGCTCCCAGATTTTCTACACATCGCCAAGCCGCTGTGCTGTTGCTGACTCCTGCGCCGTATCGCTGGACCGCCGTATGACCGCTGGTGAAACATGGCAGAGCTGCCTCGATGAAATCCGGGCACTGCCCAGCGTCAAAAAATACGGTGATGATGTCAAAGTCAGCATGTATGAATACTCCCGCCCGAGCTATACGGGCCTGACTTATCCTATTGAATGCTATTTCCCGACCTGGGTCATCCCTAAAGACCACAAGGTGACCAAAGCCATGGAAGAAGCCTATACGAACCTCTTCGGCACGACGCGTATCGGCTCGGCTGAAACGGAAGCAGAACGGAAAGCACGCCCACTGACCGATAAATGGACCTTCTCGACGAACGGTGTCACCATTATGGGCCGCAACGGCATCCCCGTCATCGGCTTCGGCCCTGGCGCAGAAGCACAGGCTCATGCGCCTAATGAAAAGACATGGAAACAGGATCTCGTCACTTGCGCCGCTCTTTATGCAGCCCTTCCCAGTGTCTACACCAAAGACTAATTGATGTATACTATACAGTGTCTATTATTATAGTATTTGCCAAAAGGAGAGTATCATTATGGAAAAGAACTTGCAGTATTATTTAGACCAGCTTAAAGCCCTCAATTTCAAGGATATGTATGAAAACGACTTTTTCCTCACCTGGAACAAGACCGATGACGAACTGAAAGCCGTCTGGGTCCTTGCCGACGCGCTCCGCTATATGCGTCAGCACAATATTTCTACCCGCGTGTTTGAAAGTGGCCTGGGAATCTCCATTTTCCGGGACAACTCGACCCGTACCCGCTTCTCCTTTGCATCGGCCTGCAACCTCCTTGGCCTGCAGGTACAGGATCTGGATGAAAAGAAGAGCCAGATTGCCCATGGCGAAACCGTCCGCGAAACGGCTAATATGATTTCCTTCATGGCCGATGTCATCGGTATCCGTGATGATATGTATATCGGCAAAGGCCATGCATATCAGGAAGAAGTCGTCAAATCCGTTACCCAGGGGTATAAAGACGGCATCCTCGAACAGAAACCGACGCTGGTCAACCTCCAGTGTGATATCGATCATCCGACGCAGTGCATGGCAGATGCTGCCCACATCATCAATACCTTTGGCGGTATCCAGAATCTGAAAGGCAAGAAAATTGCCATGACCTGGGCCTACTCTCCGTCCTATGGCAAACCTCTTTCGGTACCGCAGGGTGTCATCGGCCTCATGACCCGTCTCGGCATGGACGTCGTGCTGGCTCATCCGGAAGGTTATGAAGTCATGCCGGAAGTAGAAGAAGTGGCTAAGAAAAATGCCCAGGCTTCTGGCGGTTCGTTCCGTGTAACCAATGACATGGCCGACGCATTCAAAGATGCCGATGTCGTATATCCCAAGAGCTGGGCTCCTTTCAAAGCCATGGAAAAACGGACGAAACTCTATGCCGATGGAGATCAGGCCGGTATCGATGCCCTGGAAAAAGAACTGCTGGCCCAGAATGCACAGCATAAAGACTGGTGCTGCACGGAAGACCTCATGAAGACGACCAAAGACGGCAAGGCCCTCTATCTGCACTGCCTGCCTGCCGATATCAACGGCGTCAGCTGCAAAGATGGGGAAGTCGAAGCGTCCGTATTCGACCGTTATCGCGATCCTCTTTACAAAGAAGCCAGTTACAAACCGTACATCATTGCCGCTATGATTATGCTTGCCAAATTCCAGAATCCTGTAGAAACGTTGGAAGCACTGGCAAAACGCAATACGCCGAGAAAAATGAAATAAGCCTGTTTGTTGCTTTGTGAGCCTGATGAGGTGCCGATCCATCCGGGACCGGCACCTCATCTGTCTTTTCAGGCTGTCCTATTGGGCATCAGGCGTAAAGCGAAGTGTACAAATTCCGCTTCAGGCCTGAGGCCCCATAGGAAGTGAAGAATATACCGGTGTGATACTTTTATATATAAAGGAAGGAACGATATGGAACAGAAAAAGAAACGGATCGTCATCGCCCTGGGCGGCAATGCCCTGGGAAATACGCTCCCCGAACAGATGAAGGCTGTCAAGATTACAGCCAAGGCAATCGTCGATCTTATTGAAGAAAACTGTGAAGTCATTGTATCTCATGGCAATGGCCCGCAGGTCGGGATGATCAATAATGCCATGGCAGCACTCAGTCGTGAAAACCCGGCCCAGCCCAATACGCCGCTGTCAGTCTGTGTCGCCATGAGCCAGGCTTATATTGGCTATGACCTGCAGAATGCCTTACGGGAAGAATTACATAACCGGGGAATCAAAGATATTCCGGTTGCTACTATGGTGACTCAGGTACGGGTTGACGAAAAGGATCCGGCCTTTGAGCATCCATCCAAACCGATTGGTCATTTTATGACAAAAGAACAGGCTGATTTCGCAGAACAACATTACGGTTATATCATGAAAGAAGACGCCGGCCGCGGCTACCGCCGCGTCGTTGCCTCTCCCCAGCCACAGGAAATCATTGAAATTGGGGCAATCCGGACTCTCGTCGAATCGGGGCAGGTCGTCATTGCCTGTGGTGGTGGCGGGATTCCTGTCATGTGCCGGGGAAATCACCTGAAAGGTGCCAGCGCCGTCATCGATAAAGATTTTGCCAGTGAACTTATGGCAGAAAATCTTGATGCCGATTATCTGATTATCCTCACAGCCGTTGAAAAAGTGGCAATCCAATTTGGAAAACCGGACGAACAATGGCTGGACGATCTGACGACAACCGATGCGCGCCGCTATATACAGGAAGGCCAGTTTGCTCCTGGTTCCATGCTGCCCAAAGTACAAGCGGCTGTCCGTTTTGCCGAATCCAAACCAGGTCGTACGGCCCTTATCACTCTTTTGGAAAAGGCAAAAGACGGCATTCTTGGAAAAACGGGTACGCATATCCATATGGGATAAGGAGGGCGGACTATCATGCCAGAACCGGACTCTAAAAAGCGTGCACTCTCCTTATTCGAACTCAACGGCAGGCCGCCTTTCCGCGTTGCTCTGCCTATTGCCCTGCAGCATGTCATTGCCATGATTGTCGGTTGTGTCACGCCGGCCATTATCATTGCCGGTGTCGCTCATTTGTCGCCGGCAGACAGTGTCATTCTGATTCAGGCATCCCTTATTGCGGCAGCTATTGGCACAGCATTGCAGTTATTTCCCATCGGACCGCGCAGCGGGATTCATCTGGGAGCGGGACTGCCTGTCATCTTTGGCGTCAGTTTCGCCTACGTACCGAGTATGCAGGCTATTACAGAAGAATTTGGTATTGCTGCTATCTTCGGCGCACAGGTCGTCGGTGGCTTGGTCGCAATCCTGGTGGGGCTTTGCATCCGCCGGATCCGCCATTTCTTTCCTCCTCTCGTAGCCGGAACGGTCGTTTTTACAGTCGGACTCTCATTATATCCTATCGCTATTAATTATATGGCCGGCGGAATCGGACAACCGACCTATGGCCAATGGCAGAACTGGGTCGTGGCCTTATTTACGCTGGGCGTCGTCACCTTTTTCACCCATTTCGGCAAAGGAAGCCTGAAACTGGCATCCATTCTCGTCGGTATGGGAGCCGGGTACATCCTTTCTCTCGTACTGGGCATGGTAGATTTTACCAACGTAGCCAACGCCGGTTATTTTGAGGTGCCGCGGATCATGCACTTCGGCATAGAATTTGATGTGTCAGCCATCGTCGCTATCGCCATACTGTTCGTCATCAATTCTATCCAGGCTATCGGTGACTTTTCGGCAACTACATCGGGGGCCATGAACCGCCTGCCAGAAACGCAGGAACTGCACGGAGCATTGCTGGGGCTGGGCGCGACGAACATCCTGGGGGCCTTCTTTGGGTTCCTGCCTACGTCTACCTATGGACAGAATGTCGGCATCGTTACGACGACGCGGGTCATCAATCGTCACGTCCTGGGCATGGCAGCCTTCATTATTCTCATTGCCGGCCTTTTCCCGAAATTTTCTGCGCTCCTGACGACGATTCCCTATGCAGTCCTCGGCGGGGCGACCGTATCTGTATTTGCCTCTATTGCCATGACCGGTATCAAACTGGCCCTTTCAGAAGGGACCAGTCCGCGCAATACGGCTATTATCGGACTAGCCGTGGCTATGGGAATGGGCCTTTCGGCAGCGCCGGCCACATTAGCGCTGTTCCCGGCCTGGGTGACGACGATTTTTGGCAAGGCTCCTGTCGTAGCGGCATCCCTTATAGCTATTACGCTCAATCTCCTCATACCTAAAGAAATCAAATAAGAAAAGACAAAGGTGTCCCGTTATGGTTCCGGCCGCAAAGGGGCACTTTTTGACCGTGTAAACTGATGCGGTTGTGGTATAATAAAACTATCTTGATGGTGTGAAGGTGATACGGTGTTTCAGGAAACGTATGATGCCTCAGCAAAAAGTGCGGCAGCTAAGGTACGGTTTTTAAAAGACAATCCTATAGGATACGTGATGGCTTCCCTTCTGGGCGGAGCCTATTTGGGATTTGGTATATTGCTGACCTATACGATCAGCGGTTTTTTGGGAGACTGGCCGGCACGGCATATCATTATGGGAGCATCTTTTGGCGTTGCCCTGAGCCTGGTCATCATTTGCGGAGCAGAAATGTTTACGGGAAATGCCTTTGTCCTGTACAATGGCCTGAGGCGTAAATTGATTTCTATTAAAGATGTCCTTTGCCTCTGGGCGGTCTGTTACGGCGGAAACTGGCTGGGAGCGGTTATATTATCCCTGCTGTTTTATGGTGCCGGTTATGATACGGGCACGACGGCGGAGGCGATTACCGAAGCAGCAGTCATGAAAATGAGCCTGCCGCCGCTGGAGCTTTTTTTCCGGGGCATCCTCTGCAATATCCTCGTCTGCCTGGCCATCTGGAGCAGTTTCCGCTGTCATTCCGATGCAGGTAAATTGATTATGACGTTTTGGTGCCTGTACGTATTTTATACACTGGGGTTTGAACACTGTATTGCCAACATGACTGTCATGACGCTGGCGATGCTGCTGCCGGCTGCGCCGGATATTACCCTGGCCGGATACGGGTATAATCTATTCTGGGTGACACTGGGAAATATAGCCGGGGCGGTTTTCTTTTTGTCTATTCCCTACGGATGGGCCGCCTATGGCAGAAAATATCAATAATATCATTGCACGGCACTGGCGCCGGACTATCGCTCCGTCCAGGCCGTGCTTTTTTATGCCCTAAATGCATGATTTCGTGTGAATTATACAGATTACTAAATAAATGTTAGATAATCTAAAAAATATTTGACACACATACAAATAAAATGCTAATATGTTTTTAGATACGGGAACGGCAAATGTACTATTATAAAAATGCATATAGAATACAAGAGCTGTCCGGATAAAGGGATGCCGGGCAGCCGGAATGGAGGATACGATATGTTACTTCTTGGAAATGGTACGGTTGTGACGCGTACGAAAGAACGTGGACTGATTCATGATGGAGCCGTAGTTATGGACGGCGGTATCATCTGTGATATCGGACCGCTGCCGGCGATGCGGCAGAAGTATGAACAGGCTGACTATATAGATGCCCATGGCGGACTGATCATGCCGGCTTTTATCAATGCCCATGAGCACATTTACAGTGCCATGGCCCGCGGCCTGGCTATCAATGGATATGCGCCCAGGGGATTCCTCGACATTCTCGATGGTCTCTGGTGGAATATCGACCGGCATCTGACCAATGACCTGACCTGGCTGAGTGCCGTAGAAACGTATATGGAATGCATCAAAAACGGCGTGACGACGATTTTTGACCACCACGCCAGTTATGGTGAAATCAAGGACAGTCTGTTTACGATTGGCGATGCAGCACGGAAGATGGGCGTCCGCTCCTGCCTGTGCTATGAAATTTCCGACCGGGACGGCAGGGACAAGGCAAAAGAAGCGGTGCTGGAAAATGAAGCCTGGATCCGGTATGCCCAGAAAGATACGACAGACATGCTCGCCGGCATGATGGGAATGCATGCCCAGTTCACCATCAGTGACGAGACGATGGAACTGGCAGCAAATCATAAACCATCCGGGGCAGGATACCATATCCACGTGGCAGAAGGTATTGAAGATTTGCAGGACTGCCTGAAAAAATATGGCAAACGCATTGTGGACCGGCTCTATGACTGGGATGTCCTGGGACCGCACAGCCTGCTGGGGCATTGCATTTATATCAATCCTCATGAAATGGACCTTCTGAAATATACGGATACGATGGTGGTGCACAATCCCGAATCTAACATGGGAAATGCCTGCGGATGCCCGCCGACGATGGAACTGGTACATCGCGGCGTCCTGACCGGTCTGGGTACGGATGGGTACACTCACGATATGATTGAATCGTACAAAGTGGCTAATGTACTGCACAAACATCATCTTTGTGATGCCAATGCAGCCTGGACAGAAGTGCCACAGATGTTGTTTGAAAACAATCCGAAAATCGCATCCCGGTATTTTAAACGGCCTCTTGGCGTCTTACAAGAAGGCGCGGCGGCCGATGCCATTGTCGTCGATTACATACCGCCGACACCGCTTACGGCAGACAATGTCAACAGTCACATCCTCTTTGGGATGAACGGCCGCCATGTCGTGACGACCATAGCTAGTGGCAGAGTCCTCATGAAGGACAGAGAGTTACTCGTTTGTGATGAACAGGAAATGATGGATAAAATCCGCACGGGGGCAGCTGAACTTGCCCGGCGGATCAATGGATGACAACGAAAGGAGAAAGACGATGAGCGACAGAATGTATTCACTGCCCTTTGAACATCTTATGAAATGGCTCTTGGGAGAGCGTCATGTTAAAACTGTGTACGGCGTACATCATTTATATAAGGCTGATCCGTCCCGTACCTATACGATATTTGACCGCAAACTGGAAACACCGTTCGGTCCGGCGGCCGGCCCCCATACACAGTTGGCCCAGAATATAGCCGCGGCCTATGCGGCAGGTGCCCGTTTCTTCGAACTCAAAACGGTACAGACTCTCGACGGGGAAGACCTGCCTGTGGCTAAACCGTGTATCCACGCCGACGATGAATGCTACAATGTTGAATGGTCTACCGAACTGACAGTGCCCAAGGCCTTTGAAGAATATGTCAAAGCCTGGTTCCTCCTCCATGTCCTGGCCAAAGAATACGGCCTGGGATCTGTGGATGGGTTCCAGTTCAATATGTCTGTCGGATATAATCTGGAAGGAATCAGCAGCCCTAAGATTGATGCGTTCATTGAAGGATTAAAAGAGGCATCCCAGACGGCAATCTTTCAGGAATGCCGGGACTGGCTCCTGGGTCATATCCATTTGTTCCAGAATCTGACGGCCGAAGACGTACAGGCGATTCCCGGAACTATCTGCAATTCCGTGACCGTTTCCACCATGCATGGCTGTCCGCCGGAAGAAATCGAACGGATTGCGACCTATCTCCTGACGGAAAAACATCTCAATACGTTCGTCAAATGCAACCCGACACTTCTGGGATATGAGTTCGTCCGTAAAACGATGGATGAACTGGGATATACCCACATGGCCTTTACGGACCGTCATTTCCAGGATGACCTGGCTTATAGCGATGCCGTACCGATGCTGCAGCGCCTGCAGAAACTGGGAAAAGATAAAGGACTCCTGTTCGGTGTTAAACTGACTAATACGTTTCCCGTGGACATCAAAGGGGGAGAATTACCGGGCGAAGAAATGTACATGTCCGGCAAGCCTCTGTTCTTCCTTTCCATGAATGTAGCGAAAAAGCTGACAGATGATTTTTCTGGCAGCCTGCGTATTTCCTACAGCGGCGGTGCTGATGCCTTCAATATAAAGAATATTGTAGACACCGGTATCTGGCCGGTTACGGTGGCAACTACCCTGTTAAAACCTGGCGGCTATGAACGACTGTCCCAGATAGCGGGCGGGTTCCACAGAGACGATGCACCTTCTTTCTGCGGTGTCGATGGAGAAAAGATCCGAAATATTCTGGACCGCGCCCGGAAAGATGCGTATTACAGACCGATGCCCCGGGTGCGCCAGGAACGCAAGAATGACCAGCCTCTGCCGGTCATGGACTGCTTTATGGCTCCCTGCAGCGATACCTGTCCCATCCATCAGGACATCCCGGCTTATATGACTCTCGTCAGGGAAGGTAAATACAAGGAAGCGTTGGAAGTCATCCTGGAAAAGAATCCCCTGCCTTTTATCACCGGCACGATTTGTTATCATACATGCATGAACAGCTGTACCCGCAATTTCTATGAAAGTCCGGTGGAAATACGGCGTAATAAGCTCATAGCGGCAGAAAACGGATACGACGCCGTCATGGCAGAACTCGTGCCGCCAGCAGGAAACGGCAAAAAGGCGGCTGTTATCGGTGCAGGCCCGGCGGGGCTGTCAGCCGCGTATTTCCTGGCCCGTGGTGGCGTCGATGTCACGGTTTTTGAAAAAAATGATGCGGCCGGCGGCATGGTCCGCTCCTTCCTCTGTGATAAAAAAGGACAGATTACAGCCGATGCGATTGATAAGGATATTTCCCTTGTTGAAAAAATGGGCGTCCATATCGAAACGGATCACGGCATCGGGCAGTACGATGAGCTGGCTGATTTTGATTATGTGCTGGCGGCCTGTGGCGTCAGGGGACTTGTGGGCGCTGCCAGACCGGCAGATATTCCGGGACTGATTGTCATCGGGGACGGTCACTATGGAAAGACGACGTCTGTCGTAGAATGTATTGCCGATGGAAAGCGGGCAGCTGAAAACATCCTGCACATGCCCGTCAGTGTCGCTACGGAACTGGCCGCAGACGGAGAGACTGTTTATGCCCAGCGGGGACAGCTCAAAATGGTTCCCGGAACCGGATGTGACGGGCGCTGCCTGCAGTGTGATGCTATCTGCGAAGTCTGTACGGAAGTCTGTCCTAACCGGGCCAATATGGTAGTACAGGTTCCGGGACTCATGCACCATCAGATCGTTCATCTCGATGCTCTCTGCAATGAATGTGGGAATTGCCGTTCTTTCTGTCCCTGGCAGGGGGCTCCGTATAAAGATAAACTGACGATATTCCGGACGCAGGCCGATATGGATGACAGCACCAATCCGGGCATCCTCCTGATTCAGCCTGAGACCGGCCGTTTCCTCGTCCGCCTGGACGGTATGGCAACAGAGTATACCGTTGGTGAATCGGGTACATCTGTATTGGAAGAGCCCGTACGGAAATTGATCGATACATTATTCCATGATTATTCCTATGTGTTATGGTAAGCGCGGTGATATCTCGTTTATCCTTTTCTAATTGCGATATAGTATATGCGCAAAAAAGTGTATATGTTTTCGGAGGCGATTTTTATGAATCCCTATCAGGAAGAAAACGATGGCATTGTCAGCCTGACCGATGCCGGAGTGAAGGAAATTCAGGCTCACAAAAATTTTTACAGTGATGCGACGAAACCGATTCCCCGGGAAAAACGGGACTGGCATATGAAGGATATGGCCAATCTCTGGATCGGCATTATCGTATCCGTTGCCGTTTATCAGGTAGCCAGCGGCCTCCTCGTGGCCGGCATGACCTGGTATGAAGCACTGCTTACCATCGTCCTGGGTCATACGCTGGTCATGGCCGTCGCCATGATCATCGGCCACTACGGCGTCAAATACGGCATGAACTATGCCATGCTGGGCAAGGCGATTTTTGGTCAGAATGGATTATGCGTGCCGGCTATCATCCGTGGCATCCTCGGCATTTTCTGGTTCGGCGTCCAGGCATGGATTGGCGGCCAGGCGACGAGTATTATTATTTCTACTGTTTTTCCTGCCTGGGGTGATTTGGGATTTCCGGGACTCTTTATTTCCTTCCTCATCTTCTGGGCACTCAACGTCTACATTGCCGCGTCCGGCAATAAAGCCGTCAAAATCCTGGAAGGTATTTCAGCCCCGGCCCTCATTGCCATGAGCCTGATCGTCATCGTCTGGGGGTTATCGACGGCCGGATGGAGCCTCGATACGCTGCTCAGTGCCCAGGTCGTGCAGGCCCGCGGCGATACGGATTTCTGGACGCTGTTCTGGCCGGCCCTTTCCGCTATGATCGCCTTCGATGGCGGTATTGCCCTGTCCATGCCGGACTTTACGAGAAGCTGCGTCAATCAGAGAGCCCAGATTGTCGGCCAGATCATCAGCGCCCCAGTCATGACCGGATATATTGCCTTTGTCGGCATCTGCGGTACAGCTGGTGCCTGGCTGGCCTTCGGTAAAGAAATCTGGGAACCGGCCGTCCTCGTCGGCTGCTTCCCCAGCCCGATTATCCGGCTTATCTTCTCCCTGTTCATTATCATGGCCATCCTGACGACCAACGTTGCCGGCAACCTGATTCCACCGGTCAACATCGTCGCTTCTTATGTCAAAGGCCGGTTCAGCTACCGGAAAGTGGCTATCTTCGTCGCCTTCCTGTCCCTGTTTGCCCAGCCGTGGAATTCTCTTTCCAGTGCCTATCATCTGATTTTTGATGTCACCCAGCTCCTGGGCGCACTGATTGGACCGATTTCGGGCATTTACATTGCCGCCTATCTCTTTGAATATCACACAGACCTGAGCATTGTCGATGCTTATATTGAAGGACCGGGCAAATATTTCTATTCTAATGGATGGAACATCCGGGCTATCGTCATCATGCTCATCTTTACGGCGATCATATTTGCCGGCAAATGGGTACCGGCCCTGAGCCCGCTCTTTAATAATGCCTATGTATTTGGTACACTCGGCGCTTGTATTACCTACGCCCTGGTTTGCAAGTTGGGAGGTAATTCATCATGCAATACGTCATCAAAAACGGAATAGTTTGTCTCGAAGGACAGCACGTCAGGACCGATTTGAAAATTAACGGCGGTATCATAGAAGAACTGGGAAAGGGAATCTATCACGGTTCAGAAGAAGTCATCGATGCCGATGGTATGTACGTCTGCCCGGGCGGCATCGACCCTCATACCCACATGGATTTGCAGCAGTCTCCCAAATACCGGGCCTGCGATACCTTCTATACAGGCGGTATCGCCGCTGCATGCGGAGGGACGACGACGATTATCGACCATATGGCCTTTGGCCCTGTAGGATGTTCGCTTCATCATCAGTTCGACGTCTACCGGAAACTGGCGGCAGACTGCCCGGTAGATTACAGTTTCCATGGCGTATTCCAGCATGTCGATGCCGATATACTCAAGGAACTGGGATATATCATCGATGAAGGCTTCCCCAGCTTCAAAGCCTATACGACATACGGATTTCCCATTACAGAACCCCAGCTCATGCCTATCCTGCGGGTCATGAAAGAGCACCACGGTCTGCTCACGGTTCATGCAGAAAATGACACCATTACCAATACGCTGCGCAAGGAACTAAAGCCTGATGAATTGCTGCCCATCGGGCAGGCCCTGACGCGTCCCAACATTGCCGAAGCGGAAAGTGTCAATATGCTCCTTTCCGTCGCCCGTGCCGACGGAGATGCACCGGTATACGTAGTCCATCTCTCGGCTCATGAAAGCCTGGATCAGGTACGGCTGGCCCGCAGGGAAGGGCAGAAGAATATTTATGTTGAAACGTGCCCTCAGTACCTGCTCCTGACAGAAGATAAATTCCGCGATGGCGGTCCCGAAGAAGGCATCAAATACATGATGGCGCCACCACTGCGCAAGAAAGAAGATAATGAAGCCATCTGGCAGGGACTGCGCGACGGATCGGTACAGGTCATCGCCACCGATCACTGCCCCTTTACGGAAAAGGAAAAACTGGAAAATGTTGCTGATTTCCGGAATTGTCCCGGTGGCGTTTCCGGCGTGGAAGAACGGATGCCGCTCCTGTTCAGCGAAGGCGTCCTGAAAGGACGGATTTCACTGGAACGATTCGTACAGACTACCAGTACTAATGCGGCAAAAATATTCGGACTCTACCCGAAGAAAGGGACTCTCATGCCGGGCAGTGATGCCGACGTCATCCTCATCAATCCGGCGAAAACACACACCTTTGGCAGGGATACGCTGCATACAACCTGCGGCTATTCTCCGTATGACGGCATGACCACCGATTGTGCCATCGATCTTGTCATGCTCCGCGGTCAGATCATAGCCAGGGACAATACGTTTACAGGCCAGAAAGGCTATGGAACCCTGCTGCACCGCAAACGCACCATTGCCTATGAAGACATTGTAAGAGAATAAAAGGAGATAGTTATGAAACATTCTCATGAATATTATTTGGAAAAAGCGATAGAAATTTCTAAAGAATCCCGTGCTGCCGGCAATACTCCTTTTGGAGCACTGCTGGTAGGACCAGATGGTGAGATTCTGTTAAAACAGATTAATGTGGAAATTACACAACATAAATGTACGGGTCATGCAGAAACACAATTGGTAGAAAAAGCATCCATGAAATATGACAAAGCTTTCTTATGGAACTGTACATTGTATACTACGGTAGAACCCTGCAGTATGTGTGCAGGGGCGATGTATTGGGCTAATATAGGGACTGTGGTATATGGATTAGAAGAAAAAGAGCTGTTGGCTATGACCGGTTCCAATGAGCAAAATCCCACATTTAATTTACCATGTCGAAAAATCTTTGCAGCCGGGCAGAAAGATATTACAGTCATAGGGCCATTTCCTTCACTGGCGAAAAAAATTGCAGAAGTTCACAATGGATATTGGTAATATAAATTTTTATTAGGGAGGAAGAACCAATGGATAAAAAGAGGATTCAAGCAGATTCTGAATATTCCCGTTGTGCAGTGCCATGCTCCGCACGTAAATCTTGTTTCAGTTTAACGATTGTTTGGACTGGTTTTGTCTTTTTGGTTACAAGTATGATGGCCGGTGGAGGGCTGGCATCGGGACTCAATTTTACAGAACTAATTATTGCAATGGTATTAGGAAATTTGTTTTTGTGTGTTATTGCCGCCCTTGTCAGCGTTATTGCTTATAGAACAGGCCTTACTTTTGCTTTATTAACCCGATATAGTTTTGGGAATAAAGGATCCAAACTTGCTTCTCTTTTTGTCCCCGTCGTAAACTTAGGATGGTACACTATACAGGCTTCTTTATACGGACACTTTATTGCCCAGGTGTTTGATTTAGGAACAATAGGCGAAGGAATTGCAATGATGTCCAGTGCTATTGTAATGGGTATCTTTGCAGTCCTGGGTATTAAGGCCATAACTATTTTTGGATACATTGCCATCCCGTCCATTGTATTCTTGTCTTTGGGCACAGCCATCCGTTCCATCTATTCTATTGGAGGTTTGCAGGCATTATGGATGTATGAACCTGAAGTAGCTATTGAATTATTATCGGGCATTACTATTGTTATTGGAACGTGGATTCTTTCCACAGCAACGTGTATTGCCGATATTATGAGATATGGGAAAAGTGCAAAAGATGTCATTATTGCCAGTATAATTGGACTTTTAGGCGGTAATACATTAATGATTATTTGTGGAGCAGCATCATCTATTGCTATGAACGATAGTGATTTGGTTGTCATTTTGTTGGGCTTTGGGCTGGTATTTCCCAGTATTTTGCTCCTAACAACAAATATTTTTACAACTAATGCAGCAAATCTTTATTCTACATCTTTAAATTTAGCCAATGCTTTTAATATGGATCGTAATAAAATGCTGGCAGGGCTTATTATTATTTCTGCAGCAGCCACATTGACGCAGCCATATAAAATATCCATGCTTTTTACATTCCTTAATGTATTAGGAGTTATTGTACCACCTTTATGTGGGATTATTTTAGCAGATTACTATATTGTGCATAAAGGTAAATACATCCCATTCCATGCAGCTTCTTTTCAGGATTGGAATTGTATTCCCTGGTTGTCATGGTTGGTTACTCTGGTAATTTTATATGTTTTTCCGGTAGGCCTTCTTTCTTTAAATGGCCTTATATTAGGTGCTTGTATTTATGCATCGGGAATGTTACTTAGCCATAAACGTGTTACTATAGCGGAAAATGAAACAAACATAATGGAAAATGGCACAGGAGGTAATTAAAATGGGCTCTTTATTACGATATAAAATAGCTTCTGTGACGGGTACTATTGTTTTAGGGATTGGTTCTTTTATGACTTGTTTGTCCCTGGATCACACCGTAATTTTAATGGGAGATTTGTTTCTTGTACTAGGTATTTTGTTTATGGGATATGGTTATTCTAAATGGCAACCATAAATTTTATATGAATTCGTATGTTCCTGTCTGGTATTTTCCCCCGCCTGGAGCTTTCCCGCTTTTGGGCGAAATGGCAGCCATGACAGACATATCACTGAAAGCCTGAAGGGGCGGAAAGAGGACTGTTATGGATAGGACATGTAAATTGTGGATTAACAACAGAGAAATTGAGGTTGATCCGGAACGGAAGCTGATGGATATTCTGCGCAATGATTTGCGGCTGAAATCGGTAAAAGATGGCTGCAGTGAAGGTGCCTGCGGCACGTGTACCGTCGTCATCGACGGGAAAGCGACGAAAACCTGCGTACAGAAAGCAGGCCGGATGGCCGGCAAACGTATCCTGACGGTGGAAGGACTGTCACAGCGGGAAAAAGATGTATTCGTCTATGCCTTTGGAGAAGCTGGCGCCGTGCAGTGCGGCTTCTGTATCCCGGGCATGGTCATGTGCGGCAAAGCGCTCATCGATGCCAATCCCCGGCCGAACAGGGTAGAGATAGCCGCGGCTATCCGCAATAATATCTGTCGCTGCACGGGTTATAAAAAAATCATCGACGCCATCGCTCTGGCTGCGGATATGCTGGATAAGGGAACTCCCGTACCGGCAGAAGACGAATATCCCCAAGTCGGTTCAGCCTGCCACCGCATCGATGTCAAGGGAAAAGTACTGGGAACGGGACAGTATGTAGACGATATAGACGAAGTCGATCTGCCGGGCATGTGTTATGGCAGTGCCGTACGCAGCCAGTATCCCCGGGCCGTCGTCAAAGCCATCCATACGGAAAAGGCAAAGGCCCTGCCCGGTGTCATCTGTGTCCTGACGGCCGATGATATTCCCGGTTCTGTCAAAGTCGGACACCTGAAGACCGACTGGGATACTCTTATCGGCGTCGGAAAGACGACCCATTTCCTCGGTGATGCCATTGCCCTGGTGGCGGCGGAAACACCGGATATCCTGGCTGAAGCCAAAAAGCTCGTAGAGGTAGAATATGAAGAGTTACAGCCCGTTACATCGGCAGTTGAAGCACTGGCAGAGGGAGCTCCGCTGGTCCATCCGTCCCACGGGTCCAATATCCTCGTCCACGAACATCTGGTGCGCGGCGATGCCGACGCGGTCATTGCGGCCTCTAAATATAAAGTGACCCGCCATTATGAAACGCCCTGGACGGAACATGCTTTCCTGGAACCGGAATGTGCCGTAGCCATGCCCTTTGACGATGGCGTCTATATCTATTCGACCGATCAGAGCCCCTATGACACGCGGCGGGAAACGGCGCTCCTCCTGGGACTTCCCCAGGAAAAAGTCATCGTTGAGAACAAGCTCGTCGGCGGTGGCTTCGGCGGGAAGGAAGATGTGACGGTCCAGCATCTGGCAGCGCTCATTGCCTACAAGACGAAGCGGATTGTCAAATGCAAACTGACCCGGCAGGAAAGCATCCTCATCCATCCCAAACGCCATCAATTCAGCATGGACCTGACAACAGCCTGTGATGAACAGGGCAGACTGACGGCCATGAAACTGGTAGCCGTGACCGACAATGGTGCCTATGCTTCTCTGGGTGGTCCGGTATTGCAGCGGGCCTGCACCCATGCGGCCGGCCCGTATAACTACCAGATTATCGATATCGACGGGACCGCCGTATATACCAATAACCCGCCGGCAGGAGCGTTCCGCGGTTTTGGTGTGACCCAGACGATTTTTGCAACGGAACGGAATCTCGACCTTTTGGCGGAAATGGTAGGAATTGATCCCTGGGAAATCCGCTACCGCAATGCCATCCGTCCCGGCCAGGTGCTGCCGAACGGGCAGATTGCCGATCCGGCGACGGGACTGGCAGAGACACTGGAAGCCGTAAAGGACACGTATTATCACAGCGGTCCCTATGTGGGCATAGCCTGTGCCCTCAAAAACGCCGGCGTCGGCGTAGGATTGCCCGATTATGGCCGCTGCCGTCTCGTCGTGGAAGGTGGTAAGATCCATATCCATGCCGGTGCTTCCTGTATTGGACAGGGTGTCGGTACGGTCCTGACACAGATCGTGTCCCAGGCGGCCGGCGCTCCGGTCAGCCACATTTGCTGGCATAATCCCAGCACGGCAACGGCACCTGATGCGGGAACGACTTCCGGATCGCGGCAGACGACTCTCACGGGAGAAGCGGGCCGCCGGGCTGCCAAGGCCTTGCGCCGGGCTTTGTTTGCCCGAAAAGGGCTGACCTATGCAGCAAGCCGTACGCCCAGTGCCTATCTGGAAGATGTCATGGTCGAAGAAGAATCGCCGGAAACAGCAGCTGTACGCTTTACGGCAGAAGACCTGGCATTATTGGACGGGACGGAATACTATGGCGAATACTATGGTAAAACCGACGCCATGGGGACGTCCGGCAAGGAACATCCCGTATCCCACGTCGCCTACGGTTATGCGACTCACGTATGTATCCTCAATGAAGATGGCACGATTAAAAAGATGGTAGCCTGTCATGACGTAGGAAAAGTAGTCAATCCCCGGAGTCTGGAAGGGCAGATTGAAGGCGGTACCGTCATGGGCTGTGGCTATGCCCTGACGGAGCAGTATCCTCTTGATCACGGCAGGCCGACGGCTAAGTACGGGACACTGGGATTATTCCGTGCCGACAAGGCACCTGTCGTAGAAGCGATTCCCCTGGAAAAGAAAGGGGTAGACGTATCGTACGGTGCTATCGGCGTCGGTGAAATCACATCTATTCCGACGGCACCAGCTGTAGCAGGAGCGTACTACCGCTGGAATGGTGAGTTTCAGACGGAACTTCCCCTGAAAGGCACGCCCTATGCCAGAAAACAGGCAAAAAAATAAACCGGCCGTACTTTTCAGATGGGATGCTATCGCTTATAATAAAAAATAAAAAGAAACCGGCAGTTCCAGCAAGCCGGTTTTCTTTCTCCCTGCGTTATTCGCACATAAACATATCGCCTGAAAGGAGCAGACCGTCATGAACAGAGATCAGGATAAGAGACTGCGGTGCAAGGTCACGGTCCGCATGATGACCGATGAAAAAGCCTTTGGTCCCGGTGTAGCCGAATTGCTTTCCGGTGTGCGGCGCACCGGGTCGCTGCAGGGAGCTGCCCAGGCCATGCACATGTCTTACAGCAAAGCCTGGACGGTCGTGCGGGCGGCCGAAGAAATCTGGGGATTTCCTCTGACGGAACGACAGGCCGGCGGCAGCCATGGAGGGCACAGCCGTCTGACGAAGGCTGCGGAAATTCTTCTCCAGCGGTATGAAAAATTGGAGGAGAAAGTAAACGAAACGGCGAGACAGGAGTTTGAGCGTTCATTTAATCCCGGTGAAATTACCTGGTTAAAGGAGTTAGGTCATGAAACAACATAATTGTATTATCGTCCGTGGGGGAGGGGATCTGGCCACTGGTGTCATACAAGCGTTATGGCGGGCCGGTTTCCCCGTAGTATCCCTGGAAGTGGCCGCGCCGTCAGCCATCCGTCGTCAGGTAGCCTTGTCAGAGGCCGTGTATGATGGCCGCTGTACGGTAGAAGATATGACGGCTGTCCGCTGCCATACCTATGAAGACGTGCAGCAGGCCTGGGAAAAAAATCAGATTCCCCTTATGATTGATCCGGAAGGAAAGGCGATTGCCGATCTTAAGCCGGCTGTCGTCGTCGATGCAATCCTCGCTAAAAAGAACCTGGGCACGACGCGGGACATGGCACCCTGTGTCATCGGACTCGGTCCGGGATTTACGGCTGGGTGCGATGTGGACTACGTCATTGAAACGAAGCGGGGGCATAATCTGGGGCGGATCATCACCGATGGAACGGCTGCTGCCAATACGGGAATTCCCGGCATCATTGCCGGATATGGGAAAGAACGGGTAATGCACAGCCCGGCCTCAGGATATGTGTATGGACTGGTGCGGATTGGCGATATGGTGGAACAGGGCGATCCCGTAGCCATCATCACCGGGACCCCACAGGATACCGTTTCTATCTGTACGGAAGGGACGCTCATCCGGGCCAGCCTGACCGGTCTGGTACGGGGGCTGATCCGGGACGGGTATCCCGTTACGCCAGGGTTTAAGACTGCCGATATCGATCCCCGGAAGGAAGAACTGAAAAACTGCTTCACCATTTCAGATAAAGCCCGGTGCCTGGGCGGTGCCGTACTGACGGCTGTCCTGATGGATCAGAAGAAAAAAGGAGTGCAGAACTGATGAAAAAAATGCGTACCGTCGATGCCGTTGGGCAGGTGCTCTGTCATGATATTACACAGATCATCCGTGGCGTGAGCAAGGGTCCCGTCTTTCGCAAGGGGCATATTATCCAGCCGGAAGACATTCCCGTTCTGCTGTCGGTGGGAAAAGAACAGATTTATATCTGGGAAAATAATGAACATATGCTTCATGAAAATGATGCGGCTATCATCCTGCGGGATATCTGTCAGGGCCGTCATATTGCGGCCGGAGAGCCTAAAGAAGGCAAAATAGAACTGACGGCGGACTGTGACGGTCTGTTTCTCGTCGATACGCAGGGCCTGTACAGGGTCAATGCCCTGGGGCAGATGATGATTGCCACCCGGCATGGTGGATTTGCCGTTAAAAAAGGAGAACGTCTGGCCGGGACGCGGATCATTCCGCTGGTCATTGAAAAGGAAAAAATGGAGGCGGCAAAACAGGCAGCCGGCTCCCAACCGCTGATGCAGGTCGTCCCCTTCCGGAACATCCGCTATGGCGTCGTGACGACAGGAAGTGAAGTGTTCCACGGCCGTATCAAAGATACGTTTACCGATGTCATCGTTTCCAAAATGGCAGAATTCGGGGCGGTGATGGCAGCCCACGACATTCTCGATGACGATCCGGCGGCTATTACCCGGGCTATCAACGGCATGCTGGAACAGCACCTGGACATGGTTCTCTGCACGGGTGGGATGAGTGTCGATCCCGATGATCAGACGCCGCTGGCCATCAAAAACACGGGAGCCCGCATCGTCTCTTACGGGGCGCCGGTCCTGCCAGGAGCGATGTTCCTCCTGTCCTATATGGCAGACGGCCGGCCTGTCGTGGGATTGCCGGGATGTGTCATGTACGCCCGGCGGACTATTTTCGACCTCGTCCTGCCATCCCTTATTGCCGGCGTCCCCATTACGGCAGACCGGCTGGCATCTCTGGGAGAAGGCGGATACTGCCTGAACTGCCCGGTCTGTACCTTCCCGAACTGTGGATTTGGCAAATAGGAGGAAAGAATGGAACAGTTTTCTCATATTGATGAAGCAGGGAATGCCCGCATGGTAGACGTGGGCCAGAAGGAGATAACGGCACGGGAAGCCGTAGCCGTTGGGCGGATTTATATGAGCGATACCTGCTTTTCCATGGTACAGGCCGGTACTATGAAAAAAGGCGATGTACTTACGGTGGCCCAGATTGCCGGCATCATGGGTGCAAAAAGAACGAGTGATCTCGTTCCCCTGTGCCATATCCTGGCACTGACCAAGTGTGCCGTAACCTTTTCTCCCGTACCGGAAGACCGTGCCATCGAGGCCCGCTGTCTGGTACGCTGCCAGGGCCGGACAGGTGTCGAAATGGAAGCGCTTACAGGTGTTTCTATTGCCCTGCTTACCGTGTATGACATGTGCAAAGCCGTCGATAAAAATATGCACATCGAACAGGTTCATCTGATAGAGAAGAAAGGTGGCAAAAGCGGCCATTTTATCTATGGGAAAGGAGACGACCCACATGCGTGATACCTGGGGCCGTACTATCGATTATCTGCGTATTTCCCTGACGGACCGCTGCAATCTGCGCTGCCGCTATTGCATGCCCTCTGACGTGCCGTCTGTCGGGCACGATGAAATCCTGCGTTATGAAGAAATATTGGAAATTTGTAACGCTGCTGTTTCACTGGGCATCAATCGTTTTAAAGTGACCGGCGGCGAACCGCTCGTGCGAAAGGGAGCCCTTTCCTTTATATCAAAACTCACGGCGCTGCCGGGCGTCTGTGATGTGACACTGACCACCAATGGTCAGCTCCTGAATAAGGCCCTTCCTGTTCTCTGTCAGGCCGGAGTGAGCAGTATCAATGTCAGTCTGGATACGCTTTCGGCCAGTCAGTATGCGAACCTGACCGGCGGCGGGAAGCTCGATGTAGTTCTATCCGCCCTGCAGCAGGCACTGACACGGCCAGTCAGAATTAAGGTGAATGCGGTGTTATTGGAGGAAACGGTGTCCCAGATCCTGCCTCTGGCGGAACTGGCCCGTGACTGGCCGCTGGACGTACGGTTCATTGAGCTCATGCCAATCGGCTGTGGCCGGCAGATGAAGGGGGTCCCTGTTGGCGAAGCTTTTTCCCGGCTGAAACAGGTCTGGCCCGATCTGTCCCCCTGCCGCCACCATGGCAACGGGCCGGCCGTCTATTATGGCAGTGCTTCTCTTACGGGACATATCGGCTTCATCGGAGCCAATACGCACCAGTTCTGTCATAGCTGCAACCGGTTGCGCCTGACCAGTACGGGCGTATTGAAACCCTGTCTGTGCTATGAACAGGGCATATCTGTCAGAGAAATTATCCGGAGCGGACTTTCCGGCCGGCAGGCGCGGCTGCGGCAGGCCGTGACCAGAGCCGTACTGGCAAAACCGGAACGGCACCAGTTTTCTGACGCCAGCCGGATTACAGAACATAAAACGATGAATCAGATTGGAGGATAAGATGGGACGCATAGAAGCCATATGTATTAGTACAGTACGGGGAACGCAGAAACAGCCCGTAGAGTCGGCAGAATTGGTCGCTGACTGGGGAATCCGGGGCGATGCCCATGCCGGCCACTGGCACCGCCAGGTCAGCCTGCTTTCGGCAGACCGGATTGACGCATTCCGTGCCCGTGGGGCCGATGTGCAGAGCGGGGCCTTCGGGGAAAATCTCGTCGTCCGCGGCTTTGACTTTTCCGCTCTTCCCGTAGGGACGCTGTTTACAAGCGGCGATGTCCTGCTTGAGCTGACACAGGTGGGCAAGGAATGCCATCAGCACTGTGCGATTTATCAGGCCGTAGGTGACTGTATCATGCCCCGGGAGGGCGTGTTTGCCCGGGTCGTCCGTGGAGGCATCCTGCGGGCCGGTGACGAGCTGGTCATAGCAGAGCGCCGGGAGCGGCGTCCCTATCAGGCGGCGGTCATTACCCTGTCCGATAAAGGATGTCGGGGAAAACGCCAGGATACGAGCGGGCCGGCCATTGTGGCCAGACTGAAGGAATCAGGATATGATGTCGTGGAAACGCTGCTTCTTCCCGATGAAGCAGCACCCCTCAGGCAGCAGCTTTGCCGGCTGGCAGACCAGCGCCAGGTAGATCTCATTCTGACGACGGGCGGTACGGGATTTTCCCTCCGCGATGTCACGCCGGAAGCGACGGCAGCCGTCGCCGACCGTATGGTGCCGGGGATTGCCGAAGCCATGCGGGCGGCCTCACTGAAGATTACGCCGCGGGCCATGCTGTCCCGGGCAGTCAGCGTTATCCGCAAACGGACGTTGATCATCAACCTGCCGGGCAGTGAAAAAGCCTGTCAGGAATGTATGGATGTCTTTCTGGATACCATTCCCCACGGTCTCGACCTGCTGCGCGGCGAAGGCGGGGACTGTGCCCGTACATGACCCTGTGATTACCGATGAAAAAGGAGATAAGACACCGTATGTGGAAAAAAATAATGGCAGCGATTATGGCAGGAACGTTGGTATTTGCCCTGGCCGGATGCGGAACCGGGCAGAAAGAAACGGCGTCGGGAGAAAAGGATAAGGTTCATCTTACGGTGTTTGCCGCGGCGAGCATGACGGAAACGATGAATCAGATTGCCCAAGAGTACGAACAGGAACATCCCGATGTGGACATTTCCTTTAATTTTGATTCATCAGGTACCCTGAAGACGCAGATTCAGAATGGGGCAGACTGCGATTTGTTCATCTCGGCTGCCCAGAAGCAGATGAACCAGCTCGATGGTTCCCGGGATAAAAAAGCCAATCCCGATGGGCTCGATTACGTCAAGAGCGACAGCCGGGTCGATCTTCTGGAAAACAAAGTTGTCCTGGTCACGCCCGAAGAAAATCCCGGAGGCATTCAGAATTTCAATGACATGGCTGCTAAATTGAAAGAAGGCTCTATCCGTCTGGTCATGGGCAACAGTGATGTGCCCGTTGGCCAGTATACGCAAAAGATCCTGACATTCTATGGCCTCGATGAAACGGCTATTGCCCGTGCCGGCCGCATCACGTATGGTTCCAATGTCAAGGAAGTGACGACCCAGGTCAGGGAAGGCAGTGCCGACTGTGGCGTCATTTATGCGACCGATGCTTTTAGTGCCCGCCTGAAACCGGTCGATGAAGCGACGAAAGACATGTGCGGACAGGTCATTTATCCGGCAGCAGTTATGAAACACAGCCAGCATCAACAGGAAGCCCGGGCCTTCCTGGACTATCTGAAAGGGGATGGGGCCATGCGGATTTTTAAGAGCGTCGGCTTTAGTCCCGTCTCGTAAGGAAGCGGTATGATGGACTGGTATCCTCTGTGGAACAGCCTGCGCATTGCCGGCATTTCCTGCGTCCTCGTCTTTTTCAGCGGTATCTGCCTGGCTTATTACGTGGCCCGTCTGCCCCGTGTCTTAAAGGGAATTCTCGATGTCGTCCTCACGCTGCCTCTGGTACTGCCACCGACGGTCTGTGGCTGGCTGCTCCTTCTCATCTTCGGCCTGAAGCATCCTGTCGGTATGTTCCTAAATGATATAGGCATCCGCTTTGTCATGACCTGGTACGGCGGTGTCCTCGCTTCGTCAGTAGTGGCCTTTCCCCTCATGTACCGCACGGCCCGCGGGGCCTTTGAAAGTTTTGATGAGACACTGGCCTGGAGCGGCCGGACACTGGGCCTGTCCGATACGTATATTTTCTGGCACATCCGTATGCCCTGCTGCCGTCAGGGTATCATCGCCGGGACGGTGCTGGCCTTTGCCAGGGCACTGGGAGAATATGGGGCGACGACCATGCTCATCGGATACATCCCTCACAATACGGCGATGATTTCTACGACGGTCTATCAGCTCTGGCGTACCAATGATGAATACCACGCATTTATCTGGGTCCTCATCAATATCGCTATCAGTGCGGTCGTGCTGTTCACCATCAACGTATATGAAAAAAGAGGCCGTGAAAGGAGACGCCTTCTATGAGCCTGTCTGTCCATATAGAAAAGAAGCTGGGCGCCTTTACCCTGTCTGTCCGTTTTGAAACAAGGGGCGGTGTCCTCGGCATCCTCGGCGCTTCCGGAAGCGGCAAGAGCAAGACCCTGCAGTGCATTGCCGGTATCGAAAGACCCGATGCCGGGCGGATCGTGCTCAACGGCCGCGTCCTGTTCGATTCCCGTTCCCGCACGGATATGCGCGTTCAGGACCGTCATGTAGGCTATCTGTTCCAGAATTACGCACTGTTCCCCCATATGACGGTAGAGGAAAATATCTATAGTGGTATCCGCTATCTCAAGGATAAACGGGAGCGGCAGCGGCGGGTCGATGATATGATCGGACGGATGCACCTGACCGGCCTTTCGGACCGTAAGCCAGGACAGCTTTCGGGAGGGCAGCAGCAGCGGACGGCCCTGGCGCGCTGCCTCATCAATGAACCGGATATCCTCCTTCTCGATGAACCGTTCAGCGCCCTCGATACATGGCTCAGGGAGCAGCTGCTGGCCGAATTGAAGCAGCTGCTGACGTACTATGACAAAGATGTCCTGATCGTCACCCATAACCGGGACGAAGCCTATCAGTTATGCCGGCATATAATCGTTCTGGAAGACGGCCGTGTCGATTCGTCCGGGAAGGTACAGGACATCTTTTCCGCGCCGCCTACCAGGGCGGCGGCTATCCTGACGGGGTGCCGGAATATTGCGCCGGCCCGCCTTCTGGGAAATGAAGTAGTCGTGCCGGACTGGAATCTCCGTTTTCACCCGGAACGCCCTGTCCCGCCGGGCCTGTGTGCTGTAGCCATAGGAGAACGGTCGTTTGTGCCGGGCCGGGAAGAAAACGGTCAGGCTGTTACGGTAGAGACGATTCTGGAACAGCCCTTTTCCTGGCTGGTACAATTCCGCTACCGGAATCAGAAAGAGAATACGCCGTCTCTCTGGTGGCAGGTAGATAAAACAAGTCATGAACCGCCACGGGTATTGTCTCTGGGCGTATCTTCCCGTGATATACTGCTTCTGCATGCATAAAGAAAGGAACCCTGTATACGATGAAATCTCTTTTTTCCAAACTATTCGAAGAACTTTCTTCCGGGCGCAGTGCCGTGTTACTGACGATTATTGATACGGTTGGTTCGACTCCCCGCGGCACCGGCAGCCACCAGCTGATTCTGGAAGACGGCTCGGCGCCGGGAACGGTCGGCGGAGGCTATCAGGAACACCTGGCCTGTGAAGCGGGCAGGAAGGCTCTGAAAGAAAAAACGTCATTTATACTGCCACTGGTCCTGCACAAGGATCCTGTAGCAGATATCGGGGCCGTATGCGGTGGTGAACTGCGCGTATTCTGTCAGTATTTTGATCCGGCTGTCTCGTCCCTGATGCCCCTGATGGCCCGGGTGGTGCAGTGCCTGTCGGGGCAGCATGCCTGCCGGCTCTTCTTGGATCTGACTGATCCGGCGCATTGGGGCATGGCCCTTTTTACAGATGATGGACCGATATATTGTGGACATGACCGCTATTTGCAGCAATTTCATGAAGAACCGGGTCAGAAAAGCTCCGTACCGGGCATAGTATCCCTTCCAGGCCATCTCTTGTATAAAGAAATACTGGCCTATCCCCGGCGGGTCATCGTTTTCGGGGGCGGTCATGTGGCGAAAGCACTGGTTCCACTCTTGACAGGGCTGGGATTTTCCTGTACTGTTGTCGAAGACCGGGGCGAATTTGTATCTGCCAGCCGTTTTCCTGATGCGGCCGCGCGGATTACAGCTGATTTCCATCACCTGGCAGACTATGTCCCGGTATCAGGCGACGATTATGTCTGCATTATGACCCGTGGCCATCTGGGGGACTATGACGCACAAAAATATGCCCTTTCCTGCCATCCCTGTTACATCGGGGTCATCGGCAGCCGGGCAAAATTAGCTTTCGTCCGTTCCAAACTATTAGCTGACGGATTTCCTGCAGATACCATCGACGCCTGCCACGCGCCTATAGGCCTGCCCATTTCGGCGGCGACACCGGAAGAAATCGCCGTCAGTATCGCTGCCGAACTCATTGCTGTCCGGGCCCGCCGTGAAGGCCGTGAAAAAGAGGATGCCAAAGTCTGGAGAGCGTATAGGAATGAACATTGTCGTATATAAAAAAGATTCGGATGAACATGTATCCACCCTGTGGGAGGGCATAGGCCGTATCCTGCCGGAACTGGCACGGACTGATGTCCCGGTCGTACTGGCCGTTACCGGTGCCGGCGGCAAAACGACCTGTATTGCCGCTCTGGCACGAGAATTGATGGACAGAGGCAAACGCGTCCTCGTCGTGACGACGACCCATATGTATCAGCCCGAACGGTATGGCGTGCTGACCGATGATGCCGCCGCAATCGTCCGGCAGATGCGGGAAACGGGTATTGCCGTGGCGGGGCTTCCCTGTGATGGCGGCAAGATTTCGTATATCGGTGATGCGGCCTATCATACAGCGGCGCGCCATGCCGATGTCGTCCTCGTCGAAGCCGATGGATCGCGGCGCCTTCCTTTTAAAGTGCCGGGGGTGAACGAGCCGGTCCTTCCCGCCCGGTGTGACGCCGTACTGTCCATTGCCGGCCTGTCGGCACTGGGACGGTCCTTGCAGGCTGTCTGCTTCCGCTGGGATGAGGCGGCTGATGCGGCACGGCGGTTTGGACGGACCTTTCCGCAGGAAGCGGCTGACGGGACCGTACCGCTGTCTATCAGCTTGTTTGCCCGGCTCTGGCAGAACTGCTGCCTTTCCGGCATGGCATGGGATATCCCGGTCCTTCCCGTACTGAATCAGGCCGACACGCCACAGCATCGCATCGCTGCCAGCCTGATTTTCCAGGAAATGGATCTTCCTGCAGGGCTCATCACGTCCTTTGCCGGAAAGGAAGGGGTTCCGTGCATATAAGCCTGGTATATATGGCTTCCGGGCAGGGGCGCCGGTTTGGAAGAAATAAACTGCTTATTCCTTTTGTCGGAAGACCCTTGTATCAGCATGGGTTTCTCCAGCTCCGGGAGGGGATGGAATTTGTGCGGCAAGAGGGGATAGGGTGTGATATCGTTGTCGTTTCACCCTATGAAGAATTGCGCCAGTGGTGCCGGGAACGAGGAGCACTGGTGTATCCCAACGGTGCCAGTCAAGAGGGCATAGCCACTTCGGTCCGTATTGGTACCGCCGCTCTTGACAGCGATGCCTATGGCTTTTTTGTGGCTGACCGGCCTCTGCTGCGGGCACAAACTATAGCCAGCTTTTTGACGGGATATGTTCATTCAGGACAGCCGGTTGGCGCTATGCGGACCTCGGGTATTGTAGGAAATCCGGCCGTTTTCAGAAGTACGTTCCGGCAGGAACTTATGTCCCTCCGCGGTGACTGCGGCGCCGGCGTTCTATTGAAAAAATACGGGAAGCAATGCTGGGTATATGATGCATCAGAAACGGAGCTCTCCGATATCGATACAGTGGCAGATGCCCGGGTTTTGTTGCCACTCATGAATAAAAAATAAAATATCTATTATATATGTGCAGAGTATGTTGTTGGAAACAGCATACTCTATATTTTTTTATTTCCGTAAAAATGGGACTTTTTATGTGAAAAAAAGAATATAGTTGTATGCAGGATACACGGAAGATGTTGCATTTTTAGTCTTGACATTCAGAGAATTTCATGTAGAATAAATGCATGGTTCGTAATAACGACCAAGTTAGTATATACGAAAAAGGCTACTGTGCAGAAGGGATTGGGATATACATGAAAAAAGCAGAATATTTAACGCCTGTCGTCACTATTTTTGACCGCGTGGGCAATATAGACCAGAAAGGCAATGAAATGGTCTATGATTTCCTCATCAAAGGCGGTGTAGACGGCATCGTCGTTATGGGCAGCACGGGTGAATTTTTTGCCATGTCTATGGAACAGAAGAAACGCCTTATCGACATTGCCGTGCCCTATATCAAAGGGAAAGTAAAATGCATGATCGGTACGGGCTGCATGAGCGTCCGCGATACGGTAGAACTTTCCAACTATGCCTGCGATGCCGGCGCTGACGCCGTCATGATTGTCTGCCCCTATTATTTCCCGCTCAGCGCAGAAGATATTGAAGCCTATTATGATACAGTTCTTCCCCAGGTCCGGGGCAAGGTCTTCATTTACAACTATCCCGGCGCAACGGGCGATGACGTGACACCGGAAATCACTCTTAATCTGCTCCGCAAACATAAAAACCTTGTCGGCTATAAAGATACGATTGAACTCTTTTCCCATACGCGTAAACTGATTGAAGTCACGAAAGATGAATTCCCTGACTTCATCGTTTACTCCGGCTATGATGAAAACCTCGTCCACATCATGCTCAGCGGCGGCAACGGCTGTATCGGCGGCCTGTCCAACTTTGCTCCGAAACTCTGCTCCGAATGGTGCCGGGCCATTAATGAAAAGAACTGGGAATACATGTTTGACTGTCAGGAAAAAGTCAATGGACTGATGTACATCTATTCGTCCAAGACGCCGTTCCCGCAGGTTGCCAAGAAGGCTCTCAACCTCCAGGGGGTTCCCGTCAGCGAATACTGCATGCATTTCTCCAAGAGACCGCCGACGGTGAAAAAACTCCAGGCCTTCATCGATGGCATTGATCTGGAAAACCTCATGAAACGCAACAACAAACAGGCTGTCAAGAAAGAAACAAAATAATATAAGGTACGCTCCTGCCGTCTGATTCATAGCAGCAATGAATCAGACGGCTTTTTTATGCAAAATATGCATAATTGAAGCGGAATACACCTATAATTGCAAGCTCTGATTCATTGACAGAGGCGGATTTTTACGTTACTATGAACGTACATTCACCAGGTTTTAGTTTGGCTTTTGTCAATCCAAACTGGTATACTACAGTTCCAGATTGATTTTCATATTTAAATAATTATCTAGTGGATGTTTTGTAAGAAAAGGAGAGATTAGAATGTCAGTAAAAGAATTATATGCTAACGATGCATCAGACTTAATTCTCCGTTCGCGCACACATGCAGATGGACCAGATGGCGTATTGCCTTTGACTCCGGAAACACTGCGTAATTCCCCGAGCGGCAATATTTTTGGCATGACCATTGATGCCGGCATGGGCTGGGACCCCAAGACACTGGCCAATGGCGATGTTATGATGATCAGCACCTATGGCGGTCTCAAAAAAGACGATGGCACGACCGTTGCCGTCGGTCTCCATCCCGGTCACTTCGAACTGGACGGCCTCTTAAAAGAAGCGGCTGATACATTAAAAGATATGGGCTATGTACCGACGGCTGCCTTTGTCACCGACCCCTGCGATGGCCGTACACAGGGCACGACGGGCATGTTCGATTCCCTGCCGTACCGTAATGACGCTTCTATGGTCATGCGCCGCCTCATCCGGTCCCTTCCGACCCGCAAAGCCGTCATCGGTGTCGCTTCCTGCGATAAAGGCCTGCCGGCCATGATGATGGCCCTGGCCAACATGCATGACCTGCCGACGATCCTGATTCCCGGCGGCGCTACCCTTATGCCAAATGACGGGGAAGACCTCGGCACCGTACAGACTATCAGCGTACGCTATGCCAATAAAGAACTGTCCTTCGACCGTGCCTGCCGTCTGGGCTGCATCGCCTGTGCCAGTGGTGGCGGCGGCTGTCAGTTCCTCGGTACAGCCGGCACGAGCCAGGTCGTAGCCGAAGGCCTTGGTTTCTGCCTGCCTCACGCTGCCCTGTCCCCGTCGGGTGAACCCATCTGGTACGACATGGCGAAAAAATCGGCCGTTGCCGCTATGGATCTTTATAAAGCCGGCATTACGACGAAAGATATCATTACCGATAAAGCCATCGAAAACGCCATGGTTATCCATGCCGCTTTCGGCGGTTCGACCAACCTTCTGCTCCATCTCCCGGCTATTGCTTTCATGGCTGGCTGCCACGTACCGACCGTTCATGACTGGGCACGGATCAACAAAGAAGTTCCCCGTCTGGTCAGCGTTCTGCCTATGGGCCCGATCAACTATCCGACCGTTGACGTATTCATGGCTGGCGGTGTTCCGGAAGTCATGCTCCACCTGCGCAAGATGGGCCTGCTCCACGAAGATGTCATGACCGTTACGGGCAGCACCCTCGGTGAAAACCTCGACTGGTGGGAACAGTCCCAGCGCCGTGTATCCTGCCAGAAGCGCCTGAAAGAACTGGATAACCTCAACGTTGACGACGTTATCTTCAGCCCGGAACAGGCAAAAGCCAAAGGTATCGGTTCGACCATTACCTTCCCGACCGGCAACATCGCTCCCGAAGGCTCGGTTGTTAAATCGACAGCTATTGATCCGTCTGTCATCGACGACGATCACGTATATCGTCATACAGCTCCGGTCAAATGCTATCCGTCTGAAAAAGCTGCCATTACAGCCCTTAAGAACGGCGGCGTAGAAGCTGGCGACATCATGGTAGTCATGGCTGGCGGTCCGATGGGTACCGGCATGGAAGAAACATATCAGCTGACTTCCGCTCTGAAACATCTGTCCTTCGGCAAACACGTAGCCCTCATCACCGATGCCCGTTTTTCCGGCGTATCGACAGGTGCATGCTTCGGCCACGTAGGTCCGGAAGCACTGGCTGGCGGTCCTATCGGCAAACTCCGTGACGGCGATGTCGTAGAAATCATCGTCGATACGGTAAACCTCAAAGGCAGCCTGAACTTCATCGGCACGAAAGACCACAAGCTGACCTATGAAGAAGGCGCCAAAGTACTGGCTGAACGGGAAACGAACCCGGCCATCCACGAAGACGACGATCTGCCTGATGATACCCGTCTCTGGGCAGCCCTGCAGGATGTCAGCGGCGGCACATGGAAAGGTACTGTCTACGATGTCGATAAGATCATTGAAACACTGAAAGCCGGTAAAGAAGCACTGGCCAAGAAAAATAAATAAGCCACAGGCACAGCCTGACGTATAAAGAAAAGGCGCTGCATGAAGCATTTCCGCTAGCATGCAGCGCCTTTTTCGTACCGTGGATGCCGGCTGACTGCCGCTTTTACGACACCGGCTTATGACAACAGGCCCTATCGGTGCAGGATGTGGCTGCTGTGCTTCCTGACGATGATGACGACGCCGGCGAGGATGAGAATCATGCCCAGGGCGATGTTCCAGGTGAGCATTTCTCCCAGGAAGAGGATGCCGCTCAGTACACCGATAGCCGGTACGACGAGGATGGCCGTGCCGGCTTTGGACGCTTCCATATGCTGCAGGATGTAGTTCCAGAGGAAGAATCCGGCGGCACCGGCCAGAAGTACGTTATATAAGAGTGCCGATACACTGGTCAGGTTCCAGATGACGGTGGTCTGACCGCTCCCGGTTGCCCAGAAGGCGAGTACTATGCCGCCCAGGGCCATCTGCCAGGCCGTGCAGGTTATCATATCGCAGCCGCCGAGTTTCAGCTTGAGGATAACGCCCGATACAGCCCATCCCAGAGCACTGCCGAGGACGATGAGCATGGCGCCGATGTGATTGTCGAAATGGATATTCATGAGCAGGCAGAGCCCGGCCATGGAGAGGAAAATGCCAAAGCATTTGCGCTTCGTCAGGCGTTCATTCAGAAAGAAATGGGCCAGGATGGCCATGAATACGGGCATGGTGTAATTGAGTACGGCCACGAGCCCTGCCGAAAGAGTGACGATGCCAATCTGCATAGCCGCATTATTCAGGACAATCTGGGAAACTCCCGTGAGAAATATCCAGGGCCAGTATTTTCGCTCCGGCCAGAACGTGTGGCGGAACGCGCAGACCAGAAGCAGCACGGCGGCTGCCATCAGGGCCCGGCAGGCAACGAACAGGACGGGCGGGAAATAGGCCGTCGATACTTTCATGACGACCCAGTTGTAGCCCCAGATTATATATAGGAGAATCAATGCTTTAATCATACGTACCGGCTCCTTTGTTAGGATGCATTCATTATAACACGAACGGGACAGGGGCTGTAAGAAAATCCTTTCATACCGTTTTAGCGGCGTACTATAATGTAGTATAATATATATGTTAGTCCGAAGAGGAGGATGATATAAATGAAATGTGTCGTATTACTCAGTGGCGGCGTAGACTCGACGACGTGTCTGGCTATGGCCGTAGAAAAATATAAAAAAGAAAATGTACTGGCTCTGACGGCGTATTATGGACAGCGCCATGAAAAGGAACTACAGGCGGCCCGCAAAGTGGCAGCCTATTATGGCGTACAGCAGGAAGAAATCAATCTGGCCCAGGCTTTCGTGCACAGTGACTGCCCGCTCCTGGAACGCAATAACGATAAGGAGATTGCCCATATGTCCTATGCCGAACAGCTGGCCCAGGCTGGCGGGGAAGGTACGGTAGAAACATACGTCCCCTTCCGCAACGGCCTGTTCCTTTCCTTTGCCGCCGCCGTTGCGGTCAGTGTCCATGCCGAAGTCATCTACTACGGCGCCCATGCCGACGATGCTGCCGGCCGGGCCTATCCGGACTGCACGCCGGAATTTGAACAGGCCATGAATACGGCTATTTATGAAGGGTCCGGCCACACCTGCCATCTGGAAGCGCCGCTCCTTGCGTGGAATAAGGCCGGCGTCGTCAAAGAAGGACTGCGCCTCGGAGCTCCCTACGAACTGACCTGGAGCTGCTATGAAGGGGGAGATATGCCCTGCGGCGTCTGCGGGACCTGCCGTGACCGGGCGGCTGCCTTTGCGGCCAATGGTGTACCCGACCCGGCACTGAAGAAATAATCCGGCATACGACGAAAGGAGACGTGCGACGTGATAGCAAAGAAAACAGCCGCCTTATGCGCCGCTCTGGCCCTGACGGCCGTACTGGGAATCTTTTCTTCCCCGGCGGTTGTCCTGGCAGCCAGTGAAAAAGACGATTTTTATCAGGCGGTCAATGAAAAGACGCTGAGAGAAAAACAGATCAAGCCGACGGAAGCCTCGTGGTCCTGGTTCCACGAACGGAATCTGGAAAATAAGGAATTCATGACTAAGGAAATAGAAGATATTGCCAGCCATCAGGGAACCTATGCCAAGGGTACGCCGGAACAGAAAATCGCCGACCTGTACCAGTGCATTACCGACCAGGAAACGCGCAATGCCACAGCCCGGCAGCACATCCGGGATATATTGGCTCCTGTCAAAGCAGCTAAGACACCACAGGAACTGACGGAGGCAGTAGGAGAACTCCATCAGAAATATGGCATCAACGTGCTCATGAGCATGGACGAACAGCGCCTGCCCGACAGCCGGCGCTATGTGGCCCGCTTTGAACCCAATAATCCTTTCCTGTCGCGCTACGACCTGGAAAAGGAGCCCCAGCCGGGTGCATGGAAACGTCATACGGAATATATATCCCGGCTGCTCCAGGAAGATGGGTCGGCCAAAGACAAAGCCGATACGATGGCAGAAGCTATCCTGGCCTATGAAAAGTCCCTGGCACCGCATATGCTGACCAGCGAGGAAAAAAATGATATTATGGTGATGAACCAGATGGTAACGCGCAAGGAATTCCTGGAAATGACGCCTCACCTGGATGGGAAACGCCTGCTGAAAGACTGGGGCCTTTCCCGGGAAAAAGTCTTTTTCCTTTCCAATCCGGATTATCTCTGTCAGATTGATGCAGCCTATACAGAAGAGAACCTGGAACTGATGCGGAATTATTTCATTGCCCGCACTTACGACATGCTGGCGCCTTTTGCCGACATCCCCCTGCGCGACATAACGAAAGCCTATTATAACCAGCGCTATGGCATCAAACAGAACCGGACGGAACGGGAACGTGCTTCCTATCTGCTGCAGGACATGCTGCCCTACGAATTAGGACAGATTTACCTGAAAAAACGCTGCACCCCTCATATGGTGCAGGACGTGCGGGCCATGATCGATGAAGTGCGGAAGGTCTATCGCTCCCGTCTGGCAGCCAATACCTGGATGAGTCCCCGTACGAGAGCACAGGCCATAGAAAAGCTCGATGCCCTGCGCGTCTTCGTCGGAGGTCCGGCAGCCGATGACAAACCGACCATTGAAGATATGCACGTCGTCATCCCCGAATCTGAAGGAGGTGACCTGCTCAGCAATATCCTGGCCAGCAATGCCTGGGCCGCCCGGGAGGAAGAGAAACTGATAGGTACGGATTTCAACCCCGATAAGTGGTACGCCTTCGATCCGCAGGATGTCAATGCAGCGTATATTTCTGACAATAACAGCATCACCATCCCCGCAGGGATCCTCCAGCCCCCATTCTACGATGACCGTGCTTCGCGGGGGGCGAATCTGGGAGGTATTGGCGTCGTCATCGGCCATGAAATATCCCATGCTTTTGACCCAAATGGCAGTCATACCGATAAAGACGGGAATGTCCGTGATTGGTGGACGAAAGCCGACTATGACGCCTTCCAGAAGCGGGCTGCCGCCTTTGCCCCTTATTACAGCCGCTATGAGCTGGCACCGGGGCGGTATGAAAACGGCAAGCTCGTCATGAATGAGGCCATCGCCGATTGCGGCGGCCTTTCAGCCGCGACGGAAATTGCCGCAGGCGACAAGACGGTCCTCCAGGACCTGTATCGTAATTTCGCGTCTATTTTCGCCTCCAAGTATACAGATCAGCTTCTCCATCAGCTGCTTATGCTCGATCCCCATCCGGAAGGGCGGGCCCGGGTCAATGGTTCCCTGTCGTCTACGGACGGGTTTTACGGTGCCTATGGCATTACTGACGGAGACGGCATGTATATTGCCGAAAAAGACCGGGTAAAACTTTGGTAAAATACCTGTCCACATAGATAATGCAGGGGAAAGACATCGTTTTCCCTTGCATTATCGCAGGTGATACGATACAATCACAGGAGAAGAGCATGCCATAGATTTTATGGTATGTTCCCCAAGTGGGACAAATTTTGTACCACTGGGAACAAAAATGCAACAGCACTTACGCAGACACAGTATGGAGTTTATACAAGGAGGTATTTTATGCGAACCTACATTGCACTCATCGCTCATGATGCCAAGAAAGATGCCATTGTCAAACTGGCAACACAGTTTAAAAACGTATTATCCCGGTATCCCCTCGTAGGAACCGGTGAAACGGGACGGCGCATTGAAAACGAAACGGGACTTACAGTGAAACAGATGCAGCCCGGCCCGATGGGCGGCGACCAGCAGATCGGCGGCATGATCGCTTCCGATGAAGTACTCGGCGTCGTCTTTCTGCGCGATCCCCTGACAGCCCAGCCTCATGAACCGGATGTGTCGGCGTTCCTGCGCCTCTGCGATGTCCATTCTGTGCCTGTTGCTACCAATGTGACCAGTGCCCGTATCCTGCTTTCGGCACTGGATGAAAAGCCTGATTTGTTTAACCTGTAAAAGGAGCATAACTGATGAAACGAACAAAAATCGTATGTACCCTGGGTCCCAGTTCAAATACGCCGGACATCCTGGAAGGCATGGTCCGTGCCGGCATGAATGTAGCCCGGTTTAATTTCTCTCATGGCAGCCATGAAGAACATAAAAAACGCATTGAAATGGTCCGTGCCGTTTCCCGGAAATTAGGCACGCCCATTGCCCTTCTGCTCGATACAAAAGGTCCGGAAATCCGTCTGGGCAAGTTTAAAAATGGCTCTATCATGATGGAAGCCGGTCATGACTTTACCCTGACGGCCCGTGACGTAGAAGGTGATGAAACTATCGCCTCTATGAACTATAAAGAATTGCCCCAGGATGTCAAACCCGGTGACCATATCCTCCTGTCGGACGGCCTGGTCAATCTGGAAGTCACGTCCGTTGAAGGCGAAGACATCCACACGAAAATCCTCAACAGCGGCAAGATGAGTGACCGCAAGCGCGTTGCCGTACCGGGGATTCCCATCAATTTGCCGGCCGTATCGGAAAGTGATGCAGCCGATATCGAATTTGGCATCCACATGAATATGGACTGGATTGCCGCTTCTTTCATCCAGCGTGGCAAAGACGTGCTGACCATCCGCAAGATTCTGGAAAATCACGACAGCCATATGAAGATTATTTCCAAAATCGAATGCAAGGCTGCGGTCAACAATATCGATGAAATCATCAGTATGAGCGATGGCATCATGGTAGCCCGCGGCGATCTGGGTGTGGAAGTACCGGCGGAAGAAGTGCCGACGCTGCAGAAACTCCTGATCCGCAAATGCCAGGCGGCCGGCAAACCGGTCATTACGGCAACGCAGATGTTGGAATCCATGTGCAACAATCCCCGTCCGACCCGGGCCGAAACGAGTGACGTAGCCAATGCCATCCTCGACGGGACCGATGCAGTCATGCTCAGCGGTGAAACAGCGGGCGGCCTGTATCCCGTAGAAGCTGTCCAGACCATGGCCCGGGTGGCGGTCTTTACGGAAAGCCAGTTCCCGCCGCAGGCTCATCAGGAAGGAAATAAGGCCCCGGCGACGACGACCGAATCCATCGGCAAGGCGACGGTTAAAATCGCCGAAGACCTTCATGCGGCGGCCATCATTGCCTCGACCGAACGGGGCGGCACGGCCCAGATGGTAGCCAAGTACCGTCCGGCATGCCCGATTATTGCCGTTTCGCCGCATGAAAACATCGTACGCCGCCTGCAGATGAACTGGGGCGTCCAGGCCATCCTGGGGAAAGAAAGCAATACGACTGATGAAGTCGTCGATAATGCCATTTATGCCGCTCTTGACGCCGGCCTTATCAATGCGGGCGATCTCGTCGTCCTCACGGCAGGTGTTCCTGTGGCCAAAGCCGGATCGACCAACATGGTGCGCGTCCAGGTCGTAGGAGATGTCCTTCTCCGCGGTACCGGCATCGGCCGCAATTCGGCTATAGGCCCCGTATGCGTAGCCGGGAGTCTCGATGATCTGAAGGCTCATTTCACCGACGGCGCCATCCTGGTCATGCGTTCGGCCAGTGCGGAATACGTAGACTATATGAAACGGGCCAGCGCTATCGTATCGGAAGAAGCGGGCCTTACGAGTGAATCGGCTATTGTAGCCATCACCTTCGGCATCCCCACCATTGTCGGGGCAGAACATGCCGCCGATGTCCTGGAAAATGGCGAAGTCGTGACCGTCGATGCCAGCCGCGGTACGATTTTCCGTGGCAAAGCCAATGCCCGGTAATGTGAACTGATAATACAGACAGAGGATATTCCATTACGCCCCAAATGCGTAATGGGATATCCTCTGTTTTAAGATGGGCATTTTAAAGGGACTGCCATAACAGAATCTTTTTGATCCTGTTGCGGCAGTCCCTTTTGTATGCAATCTGCGTGGCAGACCGGTCAGGATATAGTTAGTACGGCGAATGACTCCGATGTGTCATAGCAGAGGGATTCGGTAAAAAGCCGGTTTGTCTGCCGCAGGGATTATCGGGCTTTGAGAGCCTGGATTTCCGCTTTCAGGGCTTCGACTTCGGCCCTGAGTTCTTCTACGTCGCTGGAAGTCTGGGATGGAGATTGGGAAGCACCGGGGCCGACGCGGAAGGTAACGCCGAAATTGCCGGCGGCCTTGCGGTCATTGCCGAAGGTACTGGAGGCACCGAGAGAGAACATGACATCGCGGTTTACATGATAGAAACCACCGAGAGCAACGGCCTGCTTGCCATCATAGGTACCAGCCGCAGCGCTGATCTGGAAACGGGAACCGCTGCCATCGTAATCGATGGGATGAAGACCGGCCAGAGCGGCAGATAAGGCGCCGACACTGTCGATTTCCTGACCGAGGCTGCGTACGTGCGTATTCAGTGACGTAATGGCGTTGCTGTTTTGCTGGATAGCACTGGTATTTTCCTGGATGGCAGTGCTGTTCTGCTGAATTGATGCCGTATTAGTATTGATACCTTCCGTGAGGTCAGCCGAACCATTGGAAAGGTTCGCCGAGCCAATTTTTTTCGCATTGGCGGTTACGGCTGCATTGCTCTTTTCTGTGGCTTTGGCAAGCTGGCCGACCGTGGCGGCATCGCTATCGTTTACACCGTCGGCAACGTGGATGATGCGTCGTTCGGCATTGCCGGTGCCGAGGGAGACGACGCCGTTTTTGTCTGTAGATTTCAAATCAGAACTATATACGGTACTGCCAGCACCGATGGCAACGGAGTTATTAGCCCCATCACCGACGTTTGCTCCTGTACCGATGGCCGTTGACTTAGTAGCTTTAGCGTGACTGCCTTCGCCGAATGCAGCAGCACCTTCAGCTTCGGCAGAACTCTGTTCACCCATAGCCGTCCCCTGGGCCCCTGTTACTTTGCTGCCATAGCCGACGGCCGTGCCCTGCATGGCCGAGACACTGGATCCAGCGCCAATAGCCGTTGCATTGGCAGAATTGAAATCGTTCTGGCTGGTCGAGACATCGACAGAAGCCCCGGCACCGACGGCGACGCTGTTCTGGCCCCATACGGAAGCTGGCGTACTCATGGAACCGACCTGCCCACCGCCCATAGCGACGGAATTCGTATCGCCAGCCGCTCCTTCACTCCAGCCATCGGCACCGCGGCGTGATGCCCGATTCGGTAAGACCCCGTGTGCCGCCTTTTATGGAAATATTGACTTCACTAGCTGTGACAGGACCGGCGGCCAGGGCCGTGAATGGTGCGGCAGCTGTACAGAGTGCGGTGACAGCCATGAGTACGGCTGCGTGGTTTTTCCAGGTTCGTGGATGATGTATTTTCATGTTGAACATGCCTCCTGTAAGGTAACGACAGTTACCAAAATTGATTTCTGTCATAACCTTACCTCTGGGCTGTAAACAAACCGTTACGCACGGGTAATAAAACAGCAAAATATAATTTGTCTTTTAATACGATACAAAAGCAGTAGGGCTAAGGCCGTGTAAAAATTGGGGATGGAAAGAGAAAAATATGGGTAAGCACTCTGTAAAAAGACTCGATAAGTGGCGTATTTATGCGGATTATAGGTATTTTGACAAGGAGGAAACATTTCCTCTATACTAGCGGTGCAGGCGGATATCCGTCTGCGCGGGACTGCTGTGAGAGCGCGAAATGTAGATTCAGAGAGGAAACGAGGAAAACTCGCCTGAGTCATGCGTGCCTCTCCTGGGCAATGATCCTGCCTGTTGTTTTTGGGAAAGAGAGGAATCTATCATGATGAAATCTAAAATTGCCGCTGCCTTTGCAGCCGTTCTAACACTGGGCGCAGCCAGCGCCTTTGCCGCCAATCCCTTTGTCGATGTACCGACTGATAGTTGGGCTTATAAGTCGGTCGTCGAACTGGCTGATGCCGGCGTTATCCAGGGTGTCGATGGCTCGTATTTCCAGGGGGAACGCAATATTACCCGGTACGAAGCAGCCGAAATGACTGCCAAGGCTATGGCTCACATGGACAAAGCCTCGGTCGAACAGCGTGCCCTCATCAATAAACTGGCTGACGAATATGCCGATGAACTCAACAGCCTCGGCGTCCGCGTTTCCAATTTGGAAAAGAAAGTGGGCAACGTCAAACTGACTGGTGATGCCCGTATCCGTTACCGTTATCAGCAGGGCAGTAAGGAAAATGATGATTCCTGGGATTATCGTGTACGACTCCGCGCAACGGCCAAAGTCAATGACAAAACGACGGTCAAATACGGCCTCAGCACAGACTCCATTGCTTTCTCGGATAATGAAACGGCCAGCAGTGACAATGGTGACGTTTATACCGACCGGGCAGAAGTAGAAACGAAACTGGGGAATTTCAAAATCAACGCCGGCCGTACGGATAAATATGTCATGGGTAATGCTTATGGCCTCAACTACGGCGATGTCTTCGACCGTGCTCAGTTACAATACAAGAACGACAATTTTGCCGTCACTGCCGGCTATGGTAAATTTAAAATCAACGGCTTGGATAAGACCTTTGCTGGTGATGATGATAAGGGAATCGATGGCGTAAAGACCGGCTATGGCGAAATCGAAGGCTTCTTCGGCAATGGTTCCAAAGTCGGCGTATACTACAACGACTTTAGCCGTGCCGGTGGTAAAAATAGAGGTGATTCCTTCATGGGCGATGACCTCTGGGGCGCTTACGTATCCTACAATTTCGGAAGCAAATGGAATCTCCTCGTCAACTATGAAAAGGTCAACCTGACAAACGGATACAAGACCATCAATAATGACGACAATGGCAACCTCTGGATTGCCCAGCTGACCTATGGCAAAGCCATCAAATCCCAGCCGGGTACATGGAGTGCCTGGGTAGAATACCTCAACGTTGAAGACGGTGCGTACCTCGGCGGCTCGACGAACAGCTGGCGCTTTGATAAAAAAGCTTTGGGAAACATCGAATCGTGGGGTGTCGGCGGCAGCTACGTCGTAGCCAAAAACGCCCAGTTCAACGTATATCAGACCTTCGCTTCCAAATGGAAAGATAATAAGAAGAACGCTGCCGATCCGGAAGAACAGACACGGGCGGAATTTGTATTTGCCTTCTGATGCCACGCCGGCGATACACTTCAAACTTCAAACACAAAAAGGACTGCCTGGGGGGGCAGTCCTTTTCGTATATAGGAGAGGTGGATTGTTTCGGATAGGGGAGATTATCCTAAGATTTTCTTCAGATCTTCTTCCGGCGTGCTGGTCGGAGAAATCTGGAAATTTTCTACGAGGTAGTTGAGGACATTCTTGGAGACGAATGCCGGCAGTGTCGGTCCGAGGTAGATGTTCTTGATGCCCAGGGAGAGAAGCGTCAGAAGGATGCAGACGGCTTTCTGTTCGTACCAGGAGAGGACCATGGACAAAGGCAGGTCATTGACGCCGCAATCGAAGGCTTTTGCCAAAGCGACAGCTACCTGGATAGCGCTGTAAGCGTCATTGCACTGGCCCATATCCATGATGCGCGGCAAGCCGCCGATGGTGCCGAGGTCGAGGTCATTGAAGCGGTATTTGCCGCAGGCCAGGGTGAGGACGACCGTATCAGCCGGGGTCTGTTTGACGAATTCCGTGTAGTAGTTACGGCCGGGGCGGGCACCGTCGCAGCCGCCGACGAGGAAGAAGTGTTTGATAGCGCCAGCTTTGACAGCGTCGATGACTTTATCGGCTACGGAGAGGACTGTTCCATGACCGAAACCAGTCGTTACAGTGCTGCCACCATTAATGCCGGTGAAGTGCTGGTCTTCGCTGTAGCCGCCGAGTGCCAGAGCTTTTTCGATGACCGGCGTGAAGTCTTTGTCTTCGCCGATGTGAGTTACGCCGTCAAAGGAAACGACTTCTGTCGTGAAGACGCGGTCGATGTAGGATTTGCGGGGCGGCATGAGGCAGTTTGTCGTGAACAGGAATGCGCCGGGAACGCCGTCGAATTCTTTCTGCTGATTCTGCCAGGCCGTACCGAAGTTGCCTTTGAGGTGTTTGTATTTTTTTAGTTCCGGATATGCATGGGCCGGGAGCATTTCACCGTGAGTGTAAATATTGATGCCTTTGCCTTCGGTCTGTTTGAGGAGGAGTTCCAGGTCTTTCAGGTCGTGGCCGGTGACGACGATGAACGGGCCTTTTTCTACGGTCAGGGGAACCGTTGTCGGAACCGGTGTGCCATAAGTCGTCGTGTTGGCTTCGTCGAGGAGGGCCATGCAGGTCAGGTTGACTTTACCTGTTTCCATGACAATCGGAAGGAGTTCGTCCATGCCCCAGTCTTCGCCGATGGCCGACAAGCCTTTGACGAAGAAGGAATCGACTTCTTCACTCGATTTGCCGAGCATGAGAGCGTGGTAAGCATAAGCAGCCATGCCGCGCATGCCGAACAGGATGAGGGATTTGAGGGAACGGATATCTTCATCGGCGTTCCACATCTGGTTCATGTCGTAGTCAGCTGCGGGAGTAGACGAAAGGGCAGCGGCTTCCGCATGGATTTTATCAATCATGGCCTGGGTCGTCGTCGTGTTGAAGTTGACGTTAGTGATCGTCGTGAACAGGCCTTCGAGAATGGCACGGTACGTCTTGGCTGTAGGAGCGGCAGTCTGACAGGTACGTGCCAGACCGACGAGAGCGCCCGTCAGAGCATCCTGCAGACCCGCTTCGGCAGCGGATTTACCACAGACACCAGCACAACCGGTACATCCCGTACCCCGCGCCGTTTGTTCACATTGAAAGCAAAACATCTGATTTTCCATCATCATTACCTCCTGAGTATCTATTCAAATACAATACTAAATTAAAATCTTGATTGCGGCAGTTCCTGACTGCTCTTATAGTATAAGTGAAAAAACAAAAAAATGTCGTTGTATATGCAACGGAACGGGAAAAAAATATTTTTTATACTAAAACTGCGGGAACATGTGGAATGATTGGCCGGTATTCCGGAAAAAATATGATATCCTATATTATATAGAATATAAAATGCACAGGAGGAACCCATCATGATAAGAACCGTGAGTGAAGAAAAAAAGGCTCTCAGACGGCAGGTAAAAGAACGGGTGGCACAACTACCAAAAGACTATTGCCAGAAATCTGATGCCGCTATCCGCCAGTATGTACTGTCTCTGCCGGAATACGGACAGGCCCGGCGTATTTTCTGTTATGCCGGTACGCCATCAGAAATCCAGACACTGCCGCTGATTGCGCAGATGCTCTCCGACGGAAAAGAAGTCGGCGTACCCTATTGTATTTCCTTGGGAAAGATGGAAGTCCGGCAGATCCGCTCTCTGTCCGACCTGAAGCCCGGGCGCTATGGCATACTGGCACCGGATACGACCTGTCCTGTCATGGCCGCCCATACAATCGACCTGGGCCTTATCCCCTGCTGCACGTGCAATGAAAAAGGCCAGCGTCTGGGCTATGGCGGAGGTTTCTATGATATCTATCTTCATGACAGCCATTTCGCCCGGGCTGTCTTATGCCGTCATCAGGTAATGACCGGTCAGATTCCCATGGAGGATCACGATGAACGGATGGACTTGGTCATTTCAGAAAAAGGTGTTATCCGGATTTCCCGGCAGGAATGATGCCGTTTGTACTAGTTTTCCATCATAGCTAATATAAGATAATTATTATTAGCAAAAATGAACTATTGATGATATAGTATAGGTATCAGTACACGTTGGTGTTGGTGAAAAAACATCTGACTACACGGGGAGGGATTTCCTATGAACTATCAAGTATTGCTGTCACCGGGAACCATTGGTCCACTGCGTCTCAAAAACCGGGCCGTCATGGTCCCCATGGCAGCCGATCTGGCTGACCGCCATGGCGTCGTCACCGACCGGCAGATCCGCTATTATCAGGAACGGGCCAAAGGCGGCGTGGGGATGATTATCGAAGAGTATACGGGGGTCGATGATATAGACAGTATCCCATCGATTCATAACCTGAGAATAGCCCGGGAGTATCATGTCCCGGAAATGGAAAAACTGACCGATGCCGTCCATATGTATGATTGTAAAATCGCAGCCCAGCTCCATCACGCTGGTGCTACGTCCAATCCGGCACTGACGGGCCGGCCCAATCTGGCTCCCAGTGCCGTACCGATTGCGCCGGGGAAACCCGTACCGCAGGAGATGACCAAAGATGATATCCACCGGATCCAGCAGAAATTCATTGATGCGGCAGTGCGCTGCAAAAAAGCAGGCTACGATGCGGTGGAACTCCACGGGGCACACGGCTACCTCATCGCCCAGTTTTTCAGCAAGTACTATAACCGCCGCCACGACGAATACGGCGGTACGGTGGAAAACCGCTGTCGGTTCATCAGCGAAATCATCCAGGGCATCCGGCAGAAACTGGGCCGCTTTCCCATTATGGTGCGCATGTGTGGCGATGAAATGACGCCCGTAGAAGGGTTCCTCACACTGGAAGACGGGCTGGAAATTGCCCGCTATCTGGAATCTTGCGGTATCGATGCCATCAATATCAGTAATGGCAGTGCCCGCAATGCCGATGCCAATTGTGAACCCTATTCGTACCGTCCGGGCTGGAAAAAGCATGTGGCAAAGGCATATAAAGAAGCGCTCCACATCCCGGTCATCGCGACGAATACTATTAAAAACCCAGAATTTGCCGAAGAACTCCTCGAAGAAGGCGTTTGTGATTTTGTCGGACTGGGCCGGTCCCAGCTGGCCGATCCGTATTTTGTCGAAAAGGCCCGCACAGGCCGCAGTGATGAAATCCGGCAGTGTATCGGCTGTCTCTATTGCCGGGAACGGGTCTTGGGAAATGGCATGCCTATCCGCTGTGCCATCAATGCCCGTACGGCCCGGGAAATCGAATTTGACGATCTGCAGAAAAATGGCGATGGAAGGACCGTCGTCGTCATAGGCGGCGGCCCGGCCGGGATGGAAGCCGCCCGCGTGCTGGCTCTGCGTCAATTCCACGTAGTCCTGTTGGAACGGGAAGCGTCTCTGGGCGGCATGCTTAACGTTGCCGACAAACCACCGCTAAAAGAACAGATTACCAGACTGGTGCATACCATGACGTGCCAGCTGCAGTGCCTGAACGTAGACATCCGCTGCCGGGCTGCGGGAACGGTGGAGGAAACGGCCTCCTTCCATCCGGCAGCCGTCGTCGTCTCCTGCGGGGCCAGACCGCGGATCCTGCCCCTGCCGGGATTCGACCTTCCCCATGTCGTCACGGCAGAAGCCGTATTACAGGGAAAAGCTGCCGTACAGGGCCGGTCTGTCATTATCGGATCGGGCCTTACGGGACTGGAAACGGCCGCCGTGCTTTTGAAGGACCACCATCCGGTCAGTCTGGTTGAAATGATGCCTGTCATCGGCGGCGCTATTTTCCCGGCCGTCCTGAATGATGAAATGAGCCGAATTACACCGTACCATCCGGATATTTACACGGGTCACAGCATCCGTTCTGTCCAGGAACATACGGTGACATTGGAACGGCTGAGCGATCATGAGCAGGTCATCCTTCCGGCCGATACGGTCATTTTGTCTATGGGGCTTGTACCGCGGCAGGATACGGTCGATGCCTTCCGGACAGCGTTTGATACAGTACGCGTCATCGGCGATGCGGCCGGCGGGGGACGGATTGCCACGGCGGTTCAGCAGGGCTATGAGGCCGGGTTCACGCTCCTTCGCAACGAAAACATGTAAGATGAAATAAAATATGTAAAACAGAACAAAAATATTATTATTTAAAATAATATGATAAAAATAATTAAAAATATACAATAAAATATTGACATGATAAAAAATAAATGGTATAGTATGACCATCTCATTCATCGTTTTGATGGCGGGATAAAAACTTATATGCCGGGCAATGAGGCCTTCTGCAATGTAAAACTGCAGGAGGCCTTTTTTGTACTGTAAAAGGGGGAATATGTATGTTTATCATCGAGAGTATCATAAGTGGCATGATGGCCATTGCTGATGTCATCTGGGGCTGGCCTATCCTGATACTGACATCATTCGTTGCGGTTTACATGACGGTCCGGCTCCGGTTCTTCCAGTTCCGCCATTTCGGGCTCATCATGAAAGAAACCTTCGGTAAAGTCTTTGATAAAGGCTCTGGCGAAGGCAATATCAATCCCTTCAAGGCAGCCTGCACGGCCCTGGCGTCTACCCTGGGCGTAGGCAATATTGCCGGCGTATCCGTCGCTATCGCTACCGGCGGTCCCGGTGCGGTATTTTGGATGTGGTTCATCGCTATGCTGGGCCTCATCGTCAAATTCTCGGAAGTCACCCTGGCCGTGGCTTACCGGGAAAAAGACCCCGATACGGGCGAATGGCACGGCGGATTTCCCTGGTTTGTCAAAAACGGTCTGGGAAAGAAATGGAAATGGCTGTCCCTCATCTGGACGATTACCCTGGGCCTGGGCATGATGGTCGGCCCGGCTGTACAGTCTAACGCCATTGCCCAGTCTCTGAGCGGTTCCTTCGGTATCTCGCCTTTATATATCGGTATTGCCGTCGCAGTCCTCATGGGACTGGTCCTGGTCGGCGGTCTGAAGAGCCTTTCTAATTTTGCCAATGCCGTCGTTCCCTTTATGGCTGTTATCTATATCGCCGTTTCTGTCGTCGTCATGATCGTCAATGCGCCGGCTATCCCGGCAGCTTTTGCCATGATTTTCCACGACGCCTTTACCGGTACGGCCGCATCGGGCGGCTTCCTCGGTTCGTCGGTCATGCTGGGGATCCGCTGGGGCCTGGCACGGGGCATTTTCTCCAACGAAGCAGGTACGGGCACGGCACCGCTGGTCCATTCGTCGGCCTCGGTCAATCACCCGGTCAAACAAGGTTTGTGGGGCGTTTTTGAAGTATTCTTCGATACGATCGTCGTCTGCACTATGACGGCTATGGTCGTCATGACCTCTGGCGTCTGGGACAGCGGTGCTACCGGGGCGGCTCTTACGGCAGCGGCCTTTGGGGAAGGCTTTGGCGGCAACGCGGCAGCAGCCGGTATGTTCATCGCCGTGGTCATTGCTTTCTTCGGATTTACGACGGCCGTGGTCAATGCCTATTATGGCGGCATCTGCCTCAATGCCCTGGGCTTTAAAGGTGCGCCGGTTAAAGTATTTTACGCACTGGCCAGTGTTTTCGGCATCGTCGGTGCCATCGGAGCCCTTAATACCGTATGGGCTACCTTCGATTTCTTCTTCGGCGTCTGTGTCCTTTGCAATCTGGTCATCATCTTCGTCATGCGCGATAAAATCGTCCTCCTCGTACGGGATTATGAAGAACGTCTGCTCACCCAGTCCTGGGATGCTACGACTGCTGATGCGGTCGAACGCCTGGGCCTTATGGAAAAACCGGAAGATGCATCGTCTCTGCGGGAAAGCGTCAAAATTTCATAACCTTTCTCCCTGCTGGATCTCCCCATATTCCCAGAAAAAAACTGTAGTGCCCTCTATGAGAGCCTGCAGTTTTTTTCTGTGCTGCCGGCAAAAGAGCAGATAAAAATTCTTTTGTCATTTGTGTTTGTGTAGTATACTTATGTATGTAAAAGAGAGAAAAGGGGGATGTTTGATATGACACAATTTTCAAAACGCTGGTCGGATCCGGCCCTGGTGGCGACCTGTGATGTCATGGACCGCTTATTCCAGCCTATGACGGCGGCAGACGGAATTGCATTCAGCATTGGTTCGCCTGCTGTAGAAGCACTTCCTGTCGATGCGCTGCGGGAGATTTCCCAGGATGTGTTCCGCCGGGATGGCCGCGGCATCGAAGCACTGGCCTATGGCACTAAAATGGGAATCCGCGACCTGCGGGAAATCATTGCCAGTGAGCTTCTGGCACCGAAGGGCGTGCATACTTCGGCTGATAATATTCTCATCACTGCCGGCGGGTTGGAAACGATGAAGCTCCTGTGCGATATATTCCTCGATCCAGGCGATGTCATTCTAGTTGAATCGCCGACGTTCGTGCACTGCGTCATGATATTCCAGATTTTCAACGCCGTCTGCATTCCCTGCCAGATGGACAATGACGGTCTTATCATGGAAGACGTAGAAGCTAAAATCCAGAAATATCATCCCAAGATGATCTATACCGTGCCGACCTTCCAGAATCCGACCGGTGTGACCCTGTCCCAGGACCGCCGGCAGAAACTGGCAGAACTGGCGGCCAAATACGATGTCATCGTCATCGAAGACGATCCCTACCGGGACATCCGTTTCCAGGGGAAAGACCTGCTGCCCATCAAGACCTTTGATGAAGCCGGCAAAGTCGTCCTGGCCAACAGCTTTTCCAAAATTTTTTCACCGGGCAGCCGCCTCGGCTACGTCGTAGCGCCCGATGATATCATGGATAAAATCGCCTATGCCAAGGTGGCGACCAATTCCCATTCCAGCAAGATTTCCGAAGTCCTGGCAGCGGAATTCTTCAAGCGCGGCTATTTCCCCGATCACCTGAAAAGAATCTGCGCCATTTACCGCGAACGGTGCGCAGCCATGATGGAAGCCCTGGATGCGTATTTCCCGGAAGGGACGAAACATACGCATCCCGATGGTGGTCTCTTTACCTGGGCCGAGCTTCCCGGCGACATCGATACGACGGAACTCTTAAAAGAAACGATGGACAAACTCCATATTTCCTTCGTCGCCGGCCGGGGCTTTTACGTCGAAGGCGGCGATGCCGGCAAGAACTGCATGCGCATCAGTTTCGGTGCCGTACCGCCGGATAAAATCTACACGGGCATCAAACGCCTGGGCGATTATATCAAGACGAAATTATAACAGAATTAAAAAGTTAAACAACGAGCTGTAAGATTTAACGTTTAACTTATATAACATTTAAATAAACACCCCAAATGCCCTTGACAGGGGCCTGTCTATTGCGTACAATATGCCCATACCTCGCAACTATAGCGAAGTAGAATAAATAGTCATGCATAATGAAAATCTGATGACGGGAGAAAGTAGTGTGTCTGGTCCCATGACAGAGAGCCGGCGGGTGGTGTGAGCCGGTATGAGCCGGCAGACGAAGGTCCTCCCCGAAGAGCGGTGCTGAATCAGATTAGGCGCCTACGGCTGTTCCCCGTTACAGGAAACGCGTATGTTGGTACGTTGTAGAGAGCCCGGATGCAGCAATGCTCCGGGAATCAGGGTGGTATCGCGGATTATACTCCGTCCCTTGCAGAAGGGGCGGAGTTTTTTTGTTACCCTTTTGGCAGCTCTACATTCCAACAAGATTATTTTTTTATGGTAAAGGAGAGATGTAGAATGGCAAAAGTATTTTATGATCAGGATGTCAATTGGGAAGCTATGGAAGGAAAGAAAGTCGCTATCATCGGCTACGGCAGCCAGGGCCACGCCCATGCGCTCAACCTCCGCGACAGCGGGATTGATGTCACCATCGGCCTCTATAAAGGAAGTAAATCGGCAGAAAAAGCCCGCAAAGCCGGTCTTACCGTCCAGACCGTCGCCGAAGCCGTCGCCGGTGCGGACATCACCATGGTCCTTATTCCCGATGAAAAACAGGCCGACG
>NZ_DGRS01000059.1:0-10684 GCF_002391155.1 Megasphaera sp. UBA4382
CTTGCGTATCTGCGCAAGTTGTCTTTCCCGCCGGGGCTTAAAACGCTCATCCTCATCCGCCAGGCGATTACACAAGGGCGTTACGAAGAAGCGGCCAGCCAGTTGAAGCAGGTGATGCGATCCCGCCAGTACGACTCGTTCATGACAGAAAAGAAAGTACGGGTCCTCCGCGATATTGCACAGGTCCTGCAGAACGGCCATACCAGGCGGCTGTGTAACCGGTATGCGAAATGGGAAATCGTATATTTTGAGCGGATCCTGCAGACTATGCGCCGGCAGAACGGCTTTGCGAAGGCCCGGACCGGTTAGGCATATGCGGAGACAGAGAAAATTTCTCTATAGTATTTCCCCGCTCCCCTGTGGTATAGTAATGATGAGCATCGTAATGATGAGCAGTAAAAAGGGGGAGTGATCCTATGTCTCGTTTAGTAGTTATTATTCAATGCGATATTGTTTCCAAACGCTGTGCCGGATACGGCTGCATGAAATCGTTCTATGACCGGACGGGCCCGTTTGCCGGGTATGACGACCAGACACGCTACATGACGCTGACCTGTGGCGGCTGCTGTGGAGCGGGCATTGCGGCAAAATTAGAAGACCTGAACCACAAACTGAAACGCTATGGAGAAGAAAAAGGCGACGTGGTCGTTCATCTGGCATCGTGCATCTGTTCAGACAATTACCACCGCCCGCCCTGTCCCTTCCGCAATTACATCAAGTCTATTGTCGAACGAAAGGGATTTCCCGTCGTCCTCGGATCGTATCTGTCCAAGGGAGCCGAAAAAAAGCGCCACGAAGGTGTGTATCAGGAATGGGATAAGGGAATGAAAGCATAAACGTTTAACTTATAAAGAACAATCCGTATATATTTCAGCAAGTAAAAGGTTTAACTTTATATTTTTCCAAATTCTTTTAAAATTTTTCTTGCATTCCAGAGATGACTATGGTATTATCTCAATCAACAAGTCAAAATAAAAATGCGTTGAAGGGAAACAGTAGGTTCCAGAAAGCTTTCAGAGAGCTGCCGGCAGGTGCGAGGCAGCAGCGGAATGGAAGTGAACTCGTCTCTAAGCAGCCAGCTGAAATGCCATGGGCAGAGTAGGCGGGGCCGGGGCCTGGCCGTTAACAGACAGGAGGGTATCGACACGAGTCCGTACCTGTAAAGAGCATATCCTTTGGGATATGAATAAGAGTGGTAACGCGCGAGTAAATCTTTCGTCTCTTCTGAGGCGGAAGATTTTTTTTATTTTGATTGTGTTAAAAATACATGATCAGGAGTGATTCGGATGAAAAACGTTGAAAAGTACAAAAAAGGATATTTTATGCCGCCCCAGGTGGATATGAGCTGGACAAGCAAAGAGTACCCCGATAAGGCGCCAATCTGGTGCAGTGTCGATCTGCGCGATGGCAATCAGGCACTGGTCATCCCCATGAGCCTTGAAGAAAAACTGGAATTCTACAAAATGCTGATCCGCATGGGATTTAAAGAAATCGAAGTAGGGTTTCCGGCGGCATCGGAAACAGAGTTCGAATTTCTCCGCACGCTGGTAGAACGGAACATGATTCCCGACGATGTGACCGTACAGGTCCTGACACAGGCGCGGGAACACATCATCCAGAAGACCTTCAAAGCATTGGAAGGGGTCAAACATGCCATCGTCCATTTGTACAATTCCACGTCGTATGCACAGCGGCAGCAGGTATTCCGCAAATCAAAGGAAGAGATTAAACAGATCGCCGTCGATGGCGCGAAATTGCTGCAGCGTCTGACCGAAGAAGCCGGAGCGAATTACCGCTTCGAATATTCACCGGAAAGCTTCACCGGGACGGAACCGGAATTTGCCCTCGATGTCTGCAATGCCGTCCTCGACGTATGGCAGCCCACCGCCGACCGTAAGGCAATCATCAATCTGCCTTCGACGGTGCAGATGTCCATGCCTCATGTGTACGCAGCCCAGATCGCCTACATGTCCCGGAATCTGAAGTACCGCGATAACGTCGTTTTGTCTCTGCACCCGCACAACGACCGGGGAACGGGCGTTGCCGATGCCGAAATGGGATTGCTGGCCGGGGCCGACCGCATCGAAGGGACACTCTTTGGCAACGGGGAACGGACGGGCAACGTCGATGTCATTACCATCGGCATGAACATGTATGCCATGGGTATCGATCCGGGCATCGATTTCTCTTATATGCCGGAAGTCGTCGAAATGTATGAACGGGTGACGCGGATGCATGTCCATGAACGGCAGCCCTATGCAGGGAAGCTGGTGTTCGCTGCCTTTTCCGGTTCCCATCAGGATGCCATCGCCAAGGGCATGCAGTTCCGGGAAGATCATCGTGAACCGTACTGGACCGTTCCGTATCTGCTCATCGATCCGAAAGATGTAGGCCGCGAATACGAAGCCGATGTCATCCGCATCAACAGCCAGTCCGGCAAGGGCGGTGTAGGCTTTATCATGGAACACAATTACGGCATCCGCATGCCGAAGAAGATGCGGGAAAATTTCAGCTATTTTGTCAAAAGCGTATCGGATCACCGCCATCAGGAATTGAAGCCCGACGAAATCTACCGTCTCTTTACAGACCATTATCTCGACGTCACGAAACCGCTCGAAATGGAAGATTTCATGATTAAAAAGCAGCATGGGCACTGGAAAGGCCAGATCCTCATGCGGGTGGGTGGCAAAGACATCATTTTCCAGGGAGAAGGAAATGGACAGCTGGCAGCCGTGGCCCATGCCATCTGTGATGCCTACGGCATTACGGTCAGCCATCTGGAATACAGTGAACACGATCTGGACCGTGATCCCAGTTCCCGGGGCATTGCCTACTTCGGTCTCACTGACGAAAAAGGCCAGACAACATGGGGAGCTGGCATCGACACCGATACGATGACCGCATCTGTCCGGGCCTTTGTTTCAGCTATCAACCGCATGCCGGGCATGGCAGAACGGATTACCTTCCGCAATCTGAGCAGCAGTTATGACCAGATTCACGATTTCCGCCGTTCAGCTAGTCATCATTAATAACTATAAGATATGTTGTAAAACTGGAGGATATATATTATGGGAATGACAATGTCACAGAAAATTTTGGCTGCCCACGCCGGCGTCGCATTCGTCAAGGCGGGGGACCTCATCAACTGCCGCCTCGATATGGTACTGGCCAACGATATTACAGCACCGCCGGCCATCGCCGCTTTTGAAAAAATCGGCAAGCCTGTATTCGATAAAGACCGGATTTCTCTGATTCCGGACCATTTCACGCCGAATAAAGATATCAAATCGGCAGGCCTGGCAAAGATTGTCCGCGATTTTGCCAGAAAGCACCACATCACCCACTATTATGAAGTAGGCCGCGTCGGCATCGAACACGTCCTCCTGCCGGAGCAGGGAATCGTCGCGCCGGGCATGCTCACCATAGGTGCCGATTCCCACACCTGCACCTACGGGGCGCTGGGAGGATTCTCGACAGGAGTCGGCTCTACCGACCTGGGAGCGGCCATGGCGACGGGCGAAGCGTGGTTCAAAGTCCCCGATGCCATTAAGGTCGAGCTTACCGGGGAAAAGGCGGAAGACATTACGGGAAAAGATGTCATGCTGACCCTGATAGGCATGATCGGTGTCGATGGCGCCTTATACCAGTCATTGGAATTTACCGGTCCCGGCGTGGCGTCCCTGTCCATGACAGACCGCTTCACCATTGCCAATATGGCTATCGAAGCCGGTGCCAAGAACGGGATTTTCCCCGTCGATAACCAGACGGCAGCCTATGAAAAGGGCCGGATTTCCCATCCCTATACGGTGTACGAAGCCGATCCTGATGCCTCGTACAGCCGGGTCGTCTCCATCGATTTGTCCCAGATCCGGCCCGTCGTCGCTTTTCCGCATCTGCCGGGCAATACCAAAGCCGTCGGGACCTTCGGTGATATCGAAATCGACCAGGTCGTCATCGGTTCCTGCACCAATGGACGGTTGGAAGATCTGCGCATTGCCGCAGACATTTTGAAAGGCCATAAGGTCCATCCCCGTGTACGCTGCATCATCATTCCGGGAAGCCAGCAGGTCTATCAGGATGCCATGCATGCCGGTTATATTGATACGTTCATCGAAGCCGGTGCCGCTGTATCGACACCGACCTGCGGCCCCTGCCTGGGAGGCTATATGGGAATCCTGGCAGCCGGTGAACGGTGCGTTTCGACGACAAACCGCAATTTCCGCGGCCGCATGGGCCACGTAGACAGTGAAGTATATCTGGCAGGTCCCCAGGTGGCGGCAGCCAGTGCCATTCTCGGCAAAATCGCAGAACCTAAGGAGGTCCGGTAATCATGATATTAGAAGGAAACGTATGGCGCTACGGCGACAATATTGATACAGATGTCATCATCCCTGCACGGTATCTCAACAGTTTTGACCCAAAAGAACTGGCGTCTCATTGTATGGTCGATATCGACGAATCCTTTGCACCCAACGTACAGGATGGCGATATCATGGTCGGCGGCCGTAATTTCGGCTGCGGATCGTCCCGGGAACACGCGCCGGTTGCTATCAAGGCATCGGGCGTCCCCGTCGTCATCGCTGCCAGTTTTGCCCGTATCTTTTATCGCAATGCCATCAACGTGGGCCTGCCCGTACTGGAAATCGGCGACGCTGTCGAACGCATCCATGGGAAAGACCGCCTGCGCGTCGATATAGCCAGTGGCACCATTGTCAATGAAACGACTGGTGATACCTTCCAGGCTCCGCCTCTGCCAGGGTTTATCCAGGATATTGCCAAAGCAGGCGGATTAATCGAATACGTAAAGGGGAAATAACCATGTCAAACCATATTGTAGTCATTCCCGGAGACGGAATCGGCGAAGAAATTACGGCTGCCGCCGTACGGGTTCTCCAAAAAATAGATGAAAAATTCCACATCGGCATGACCTATGAAAAGCAGGAAGCCGGCGGAACTGCCTACGACCACACGGGCACGCCGCTGCCGGATAAGACCATCGACGCTGCCCGCCATGCCGACGCCATCCTGTTTGGCGCTGTCGGCGGGGACAAATGGGATCATGTCGAACCGTCCCTGCGGCCGGAACGGGCACTCCTGGGACTGCGCAAGGCCCTGGGGCTGTATGCCAATCTGCGGCCGGTTACGGTGCCCGATGTCCTGGCAGAGTATTCTCCTCTTAAACCCGATATCGTAACCGGGACGGACATCCTCATCGTGCGGGAACTCATCGGCGGCATTTACTTTGGTGATAAATGTGAATCGGAAATTCACAACGGGGCAGAACGGGCCTGGGATCTGGAAAACTACAGCGTCCCCGAAGTCAGGCGCATAACCCGCTTTGCCATGGAAGCGGCGCAGAAACGGCGTCACAAGGTGACTTCTGTCGATAAGGCCAATGTCCTGGCGACATCACGCCTCTGGCGGCGGACGGTCATTGATACGGCTTCCCGTTATCCCGATGTGACCCTCAATCACTATTATGTCGATAACTGTGCCATGCAGCTGGCTATCAATCCCCGGCAGTTCGACGTCATCGTCACGGGAAATCTCTTCGGCGATATCCTCAGCGATGAAGCGGCCGTTCTCGGCGGATCCATCGGCATGATGCCGTCAGCCAGCATCGGGGAAGAGACCAGCTTCTACGAACCCATCCATGGGTCAGCGCCGGATATTGCCGGAAAAGGGATTGCCAATCCGTCGGCAACGATCCTCTCGGCGGCCATGATGCTGCGCTATTCCTTTGGAGAAGAAGAAGCGGCCCGTGCCATAGAAGAGGCGGTTGACCAGACACTGGCCGATGGCTGGCGGACGCCCGATCTCTATAAAGACGGATTCAAAAAAGCCGATACGGAAACGATGACACAGGAAATCCTGTCCCACATTTGATGAAAACGCATCTCCCTGCGTTTTTCATATATCCCTTGGTATAACAGCAAAAAGAGGATGTCTCATGAAACCATTTTTTCATGGGGCATCCTCTTTTTCTGGCTGTACGTATGACAATCATCAATAGCGGCGGAACAGGTTGGTGACTTTTCCCAGGATTTTGCAATTGCGCGTGTAAATCGGTTCATAATCGGGATTTTCCGGCTGCAGACGTACCCGGTCCTTTTCCAGGAAATACCGCTTGACCGTCGCTTCATCGTCGATCATCGCGACGACGATATCCCCGTTTTCTGCCGTATCCTGACGGCGGACGATAAGATAATCCCCGTCGAAGATACCGGCCTGGATCATGCTGTCGCCGCGGACGGTCAGCATAAAGCAGTCGTCATTTCCGATAATATCAGCCGGAAAGGGATAGACATCTTCGATGTATTCTTCGGCAAATACCGGCTGGCCGGCCCGGACCTGGCCAATCAGTGGCAGGGGAACGATTTTTTTGGACCGCCAGGATCCTTCATCCAGGAGTTCTATCGTCCGGTTCTTTGCCGGGTCGCGGCGGATAAATCCCAGTTCTTCCAGGCGGTGCAGATAGCCGTGGACCGTCGAAGTAGAGCTGAGGCCGACGGACTGGCAGATTTCCCGGACCGATGGGGGATACCCATATTTATGCACGCAGTCACGGATGTATTCAAGGATTTGTTTTTGCCGGGTTGTAAGCATTTTTTCACTGTTCATCATTCGGTATCACTCCCAAGTAAATATACACTTCTATTATACGGTACTATGGAAAAAAATTCAAACGTTTGTTCATCGAAAATTTGTTCTCTCACCCTATTGACAGAACGGACGTTCGCCGATATAATAAAACCATCAAACAAACATGTGTTCTCAAAACATTCGTTCTAAACGGCTATGGGGTGACAGAGTATGAAACGCACGATGGCTATGAAAAGAAAAAGAAACTATACCTGGATAATCCGGCTGATTGCAGCGCTGGTTGTCGTCATCGCCGCATGTACCCAGATGGGGATGGTATATCATACGGATGAAACGTATATCTCCGTCAAGATACACAGCGGGGATACGGTATGGCGCATCGCGTCCGCTGCTGCCGCTCCCGGGACGGATGTCCGCGACGTCGTCGATGAAATCATGGATATCAATCATATCCGCCATTCCGATGACATTTATCCGGGGCAGGTCCTTCAGGTGCCCGTTGAAACGGGGCGGGCCGATACGGTAAAAGAAGTCCTGCACGTACAGAAATAAAGGAACGGGTCATTTTTTCCGGGCGATCTTTAAGATAGGATTATCGATGAGGCGGTCTGCTTCGTCGATGTACTTGCGGACGACCGCTGTAGACCGGTGACGCGTCTGGCGCATGATTTCCCGTTCTTCCACGTGTTCCATTGCAGCCGAAGTGGCAAAGCCGTGGCGCAGGCTGTGGGCGCCGAATTCAGCCGGATCCATTCCCATGAGTCCGACATACCGTTTGACGATGAGGGCGATAGTCTTGTCGGAGATACGGGTCTTGCGGATATGGTGGCCTTTGGTGAAACTGCGAAAGACCGGTCCTGTAGTAATTCCGCTGAGATCCAGCCAGTGCTGGAGTGCACGGACGGCACAGAGGTCCTTATCTTCAATATAAGGGATGGCGACGGTCTGCCCCTGATCGAACTGGTCGGTCTTGGATTTGCGCAATGTGATGAGCAGCCCCAGGCGGTTGAAGTTCAGGTCTTCCACATCCAGCCCGGCAATTTCCGAACGGCGCATGGCACCGTAAAAGCCGACGAGAAGGACGGCTTTATCGCGGGCCTGGCGGAGTTCGTCCCCGTCGAGGTAGTGGAGCATTTCCCGGATGTCATCGAAGAGGATGGGGGCTTTACCGTGCTGCTGGGTCCCTTTCATGCGTTTGATGCCGCGGACGGCGTCTTTTACGATAGGGAAGCGGCAGGGGTTGTCTTTGATGCCGGCAGCGGCAAAGTTTTCCGTCAGGGCAGAGATGCGCCGGGCAATCGTATTGGCCTTGGCATTGTCTGCCAGGTCGTTGATATAGTTGACGATCGTTTCCGGCGATGCCGGAAAGGCTGTTTCGTCATGATAGGCACACCAGTCGCAGAAATCCTTCCAGTCGGACCGGTATGCGTCAATGGTGTTGTCGGCCCGTGATACATAGATACTCTGCCGGGCCTTGTCTGTTAATTTTTCATTATTTGCCAATACGTCGGCGTTGCCGAGATAAAAATGATCTGCCGGTTCAGAAGCCATGACAATCCTCCTGGAATAGGTGCTATTTTACCGCATGAGACGGTACGGTCATACCGCATGTATTTCCTTTATCATATACGGTACCCTGTATAATGTATTGTATCATATAAAAAGACAAATACCAAACATTTGTATCATTGTCCCGGGGATACACGTCTATCGGGGATACACGAAAGAAAAAAGTCTGGTTCCTCTGACAGGGTCCTTTTCTGTATACGCCTTGCGGTATTGCGGATCCAGATGCGGACTAGGCTTGGCCTTCGGAAAGAAGATGTCAACCGCTATAAGAGCCTGCTGTGTCGTGCCTATTGCGTCAGGACCGGTTCTTGCCGTATAATAGACGGATGAACAAGAAAAAAATAGAAGAGACAATTGAACATGTAGAACAGGAAGTCGTGCAGGATGCCCGGGAAATACGGCAGTCGGCGGCAAGGCACCGCAGGCGCTTCTGGGGCATAGCGGCCGCGGCGTGTCTTTTCATAGCCGGCGCAGCGGGCATTGCATCATATTACCTGCCAAATTATTTCCTTCCCGAAAGGGAAGCATACGTCCATGTGCGGGAACAGATGACTGCCACCGACATTGCCGATCAGCTCTACGACGACGGACTCATCGTCAATCCCGGCTGGTTCCGCCTGGTGGCACGCGTCACCGGCCAGGCCGATGATCTCAAACAGGGGGAATATACCATCCGGTCCGACATGAGTCTCCAGCAGATCCTGGCAAAACTAAAAAGCGGCAAATCAGAAGCAGCCCGGCTGGTCGTACCCGAAGGCTATACGGTGCGTCAGACGGCTCAGGCCCTGGATAAGCTGGGCATCGTCAAAGAAGAGGATTTTCTCCGTGCAGCCAACGATACGAGCCTGCTGTATCCATATATGAAAGGGAACCGCAAGGTGACACTTGTGACGGAAGGCTTCCTCTTTCCCGATACGTACCTCATCGGGAAGGATGCGACGGCAGAGGATGTCGTCACCATGATGCTGAAAAATTTCGACCGTCACCTGACAGACGACATGCGCCAGCAGATTGCAGAGCGGAATATGTCTATCTACCAGTTCGTCACCCTGGCATCACTCATAGAAAAGGAAGCAAAATACGATAAAGACCGGCCGCTCATCGCGTCGGTATTCCTGAACCGCCTGTCCCGGCACATGAAACTCCAGTCTGATGCCAGCATTTCCTATGCCATGGGAACCCACAAGGCGGCGTACAGTATCAGCGAAACGGAATACGACTCGCCCTATAATACATATCGCTATGAAGGACTGCCGCCGGGACCGATTGCCAATCCGGGGATGGACTGCATGAAAGCCATCCTGGAAGCGCCCGATACGTCCTATCTCTATTTTGTTGCTGATAAAGACGGACATAACTATTTTGCCACAACCTACGAGGACCATATGAAGAATGTAAAGGAACATATGCCATGACGGACCTTCTGGAAGAAATACGCAGTCAGGCTGCGCGGGAACAGCTGCCTATCCTGCGGGATCCGGAACTGCCACTATTGACCCGGATCCTCCAGCAGGCGAAACCGGCCCGGCTGCTGGAAATCGGCACCTGTATCGGCTATTCTGCCCTGATCATGGCTCCCTTTCTGGCAGAGGGAGGGATGCTGACGACGATCGAGCTCGACAAAGAGCGGTACCGGACGGCCAAGGAGTATTTTTCACGCTCTCCCTACGCGAGGGTCATCACGGCTCTTCAGGGAGATGCGGCCCAGTGGCTGAGCCGCCTGGAAGGGCCGTGGGATTTTGTCTTCCTCGACGGCCCCAAGGGACAGTACGTGCGCTATCTGCAGCTGCTGATGCCACACCTCTCGCCCGGTGCGCTCATCGTAGCAGATAACCTGCGCTATCACGATATGATTTATATAAAGGGGACGCTGCCGCACAAACACCGGACGGCCGTGACGCGGCTGCGCCAGTTCCTGTCGCTCATCGACGATAGGCGGTATTTTGATTCTGTGTTTTTTGAAAATGGGGATGGCCTGACCGTATCCCGTTGGAAAGGATAAGTATGCAAAAGATGGAATTGCTGGCTCCGGCCGGCAATATGGATAAAATGAAGATGGCATTTCTCTATGGTGCCGATGCAGTATATCTCGGCGGGAAATTATTCGGTCTCCGCGCCTTCAGTGACAATTTCTCCCGGGATGAGCTGAAAGAAGCCGTGGCCTATGCCCATGAACGGGGAAAACGGATCCATGTGACGGTCAATATTTTCCCTCACAATGAAGACCTCACGGCTCTGCCGGATTACCTGCGCTTTTTGCGGGATATAGGCGTAGACGCCCTGCTCATCGCCGATCCGGGGATTTTCAGTCTGGCCCGCAAGCTCGTGCCGGAACTGCCCATCCACATTTCGACCCAGGCCAATACGACCAACTGGGCCAGTGTCCAGTTCTGGCATGACCTCGGTGCCAGCCGCGTCGTCATGGCCCGGGAAGTGAGCCTGGCCGATGTCAGGGAAATCCACCGCCGCGTCCCTGTCGAACTGGAAGGATTCGTCCACGGTGCCATGTGTA
>NZ_DGRS01000069.1:0-25915 GCF_002391155.1 Megasphaera sp. UBA4382
AATGGTAGCACATCGGTCTCCAAAACCGCCTGTGTGGGTTCGAATCCTACTACCCCTGCCAAATATGATCCACTAGCTCAGTTGGCAGAGCACCTGACTTTTAATCAGGGTGTCCCGAGTTCGAATCTCGGGTGGATCACCATAATTTTTCTTTGCATGGCCCCTTGGTCAAGTGGTTAAGACACCGCCCTTTCACGGCGTGAACGTGGGTTCAAATCCCGCAGGGGTCACCATTTTTATGGGCGATTAGCTCAGCTGGGAGAGCGCCTGCCTTACAAGCAGGATGTCAGCGGTTCAAGCCCGTTATCGCCCACCAGGTTACAGCACATCCGGCAGGATGTGCTGTTTTGCTATATATACGGACACCATGACGTTAGGAGAGATGATATGAGAACAGAAACTGGGGTAGTAGAAAAGATACTGCCTGACCATATGGTATTGATCAAGGCCAGCCGGACGAGCCTTTTTTCGCGTCATGCGTCGTCTATCGGCAATGCCACGGCTCCCATTGAGGTACGCAATGAAATCGGAGCTGAAAAAGGAGATTTCGTCGAATTCGCCCTGCCGGAACGAAATATCGCCCTCGGTGGATTTATCGGCTTTGGCATCCCCATGCTGATCGTCCTCCTGAGCATCGTCGTCCTCTATACACAGGGCCCGTCGTGGGGACTATCGGAAAATGGTTCGGCTGCAGCCGGATTCATTGGCGGCCTTATTCTGGCATTCATCGTTATGAAAATTTTGAATAAAGCCTGGAAGGGACAACGTTCGGAAGCATCCATCCTCCGTATCATCCGCCCTGATGCGGAAGATGGACAGGGGGAAGGAGAATCTCCGCAGGGGTAAGCTGCTTTCAGCGATATAAAAATAATTTTTGACACTTTTAAAAGGGAAAAATGCTCATAAAGCCTATTCTGGAAGGCTTTGTGAGCATTTTTTGTTTGGCTTTCATACGTGCTATATTTTTCTCATCTAACTAATTCATTACCTTTTGACTTCTTATTGCACCTTCTTTTTTATTGCAATGGTTATTTAAATATTGTATAAGCGTTATTTGCATCTTAGTGTAAACTAACCCTTTTTGCATTGAGCTTGACGGGATGACAAATATAACGTTAAAATAAAAAATAGTAAAAATATTCCAATGTAGTCACTATAGGAGGGAAGAGGGATGGATATCAATGACTTCAAAGGAATAGAGGCCAGTTTTTTTAGACTATAAAGTTTCGTTAGAAGCAAACAAACCTAAAAGTTGGCTAAAATCAGTTTCTGCATTTGCCAATACTAAAGGAGGGCATATTTTATTTGGAATAACTGACGGTGACCATGAAGCAATTGGCTTAGATGATGCTCAAGGAACTGCCAGCAAGATTTCGGAATTTCTTTCAACTCGGATTAGCCCTATGGTTAATTATACATTAATAACATTTTCTAGCCATCGAGAAGGTAAGTATTGTCTTGATTTGGCTATCTTTCCAGGACCCAATTATCCGTACTATTATATTCACGAGCATACAAGAGAATGCTATGTCCGACGTGGCGATAGATCTGAATTGGCAACTACCTTAGAACTTAATATCCTGATTCTAAAGGGAATGAATCAAACTTATGATGCGTTGCCTACTTCTTATCAAATGAGTGATGTTAGTTTTACTTTACTAGGAGCGACTTTAAAAAGAGAGACGGGCGAAGAATTTAATTTATCTCAAGATCCTATTTTTATGGGATTAATGACGGAAGCTGGTAAAGTGACAAATGCTGGATTATTGCTTTGTGATCAAGGAATTTTAAAACAATCGCGTGTTGTTTGTACTCATTGGAAAGGGATAACAAAAGGGTCTGTTGAAGGTGATGCACTAGATGATGAAGAATTTTCTGGAGCGAGTCTAATTACTCTTCTTAACAATGCAGAATCATTTATACGAAATAATTCGAAAAATCCTTGGACAATACGGGGAATGCATAGGGAAGAGAAGAGTGATTATCCGTTTAAAGCGGTTCGTGAAGTTTTAGTTAATGCCTTGATTCATCGGGACTATCAAAAATATCGGTTCGGAAATACATGTCGATATGTATGATGATCGACTGGATATCTCGTTCCCTGGAGGAATGATGAATGGAAGTCGTATTCAAGATTTAGATTTAAAAATGATTCCGTCCATGAGAAGAAATGAAATTATATCTGATATTTTTGGCCGACTGCATTATATGGATCGCAGAGGTAGTGGCATACGCCGGGTTATGAATTCATATGCAGATTTTGATATAAAGCCAATATTTTATTCCAATGAATATTTTTTCCTTGTTTCACTGCCTAACAGGGGAAATGAGTTGCGAAGTGGAACGAAATCAAATAAAACGCAACTTACTCCGGATAAAACGCAACTTACCGACTTAAAAATCATTATACAAACAAGAGCGGCTAAAAGCTTTCGAAAAGACACGTTAAAAAAAATTATCAATTTATTGGAAATTTATGAATTCGCCTACCCTTTTAACCGGCAGATTGTGGCAACTCAATTTGGAATCAGTCGAAATGCGGCATCACGGATTTTAAAGAAGGCGATGGAGTGTGGCATCATTAGAAAAGAAAGGAGAGGAATATATTATTTTAGAGAAGCATTAGTAAATAAAGATTCATGCTACAGTCAGGAAAAATAGTTTAATAAAAAATCACCTCTTATACTTATATTAGTACATGGTGTACTGCCCCCCCCCAAAAAAAAGTTAGACCTAAAAATCTAACGATGGTAGGTCAGTACATGTACTGAATCATAGAGGTGATTTTTTTGATTTATTTATTACTTTTTATCCGGAATCGGCACTAAGAAAAGCTGGTTGCTGCCGCCTTCTGATTCGGGGAACTGATTGTACATGGAGAACATCGATTGGAACCGCTGCCAGGAGTAGATTCCGTACCCGTCCTGGTTATGGTCGGTAGTATCATATGGGTCAGCGACGATGATGACGTCGTCGGCTTCATTGGCTGTACCCATATCATCATAACCAATGATTGCCTGCCAGTGGCCATTCCAGTCTATCCAGCAGATTAGGATGGGATGGCCTTCTTTCAGAAATTTTCGTACATCGCTGGCAGAAAGTGTTTTGCCTTCCTTTTGATAGTCACTGCTGGAGATGTAATGAAAGCCTCCGACGCCATCAAATATATCCTTCATCTGGCGCAGTGTCGTTCCCGGATAACCATTGGGAAAACCGGGGACGGTCACGTCCTTCAGAGGATGACGCAGGGCGGCCAGTTTTTGCTCGTTCCATCCGTCTGTCCGGCCATACCATTGCAGTACGGTCAGGGCGGCTGCCGGCCCGCAGGACCATTCGCTCGTCTGTTGGAAGGTCTGGTATCCGCTGAGAATGGTCCGCGATGCCGTGGATTTCATGTGGTAGAAATCGGGATGAGCGTAATACGGGGAATCGGGATGGTCGTACTGCCGTTCAATGGAGGCAGCTCCTTCATTAGGTGTCAGCCGGGCAGATACGGTCAGTTTCATATCGTTCGTAAAATCGGAAGTGGCATAAGCTGCTCCTGCTGCACCTATCAGTATAGTCGTACATAACAAGGAACACAGCCGTTGTTTCAGTTTATTCATAGGCATTCTTTATTTGATGAACGATCAGTCGAAATGACGGTCGAAGAGGTCGCTCTTTTCCAGAAATTCTTCTACGGTAGCAAATCCCAGGTGTTTGAGCAGTTCGATGACGTAGGGATTTTCTACAGGCGTCCGGCTCTGGGCTTCCTGCCCGTAGGCCTGTACGCAGGCTTTGCCTTCTTCTTTTTTGATGATGGCCCGGGGACCGCCGACACAGCCGCCGATGCAGCCCATGCCTTCAAAGAAATTGCCATCGCGATTGCCGGCGAGAATGTCATTGATCATGGCTTTGCAGCCGGGGACACCGTCGGCTTTGCGGGTCTTGATGGGCACCTTGCGGTCCGGGTCCAGCTGGGCGACGGTCATGGCTACGGCGTCGGCAACCCCGCCGGCACAGGCATAGCCGATACCGGATGATGAGGCGTGGGGGACGTTTTCTTCTTCCATTTTTTCCAGGTCCATATTGGTGACGGAAAACAGATCACGCAGTTCCTGATAGGTCAGGACATAATCGATGGCACCGGCGATATCCGGTTCTTTCCGTTCGGCTTTTTTGGCAAGACAGGGACCGATGAATACAGTTTTGGCATTGGGATGCAGTGCCTTTACCGTGCGGCCTCCGGCAATCATAGGGGAAACGGAGCCGGGGACATTGGGCAGCAGCTGGTGATAGAGCTTCTTGATCATGGCAATCCACATAGGACAGCAGCAGCTCGTCAGCTGGAACTGTTCTTCTGTATGGACGTTTTTATCAAATTCTAACGCTTCTTTCATGGTCAGGATATCGGCAAATACGGCGACTTCCAGCATGCCGGTAAATCCCAGGTGTTTCAGGGCCGTGCGCATCTTCCCCATGGTGACGTTAGGGCCGAATTGGCCGGAGATAGCCGGTGCTACCAGTGCGTAGACCGGGCCATCGTAGTCATGCAGTTCCTGGACGACGGGGATGATATCTTTACTCGTTTTGAGACTTTCCAGTTTGCAGGCATCGACACAGGCCTGACAGCCGACACATTCTGCATCGTCGATTATCATCCCTTTGCCATCGGGAGACGGTTTGATAGCGCCCCAGGAACAGGCTTCCTGGCAGGGATGTTTTTCATCAGGCGGACAGACGCAGGGTTTTACCCGCCAGATCAGTGGATGGTCGTCCGGATGGGCCAGACAGTCAATGAGCTTCGGGTCTCCATCGACATCGACCGGTTTACCATCAGCGGCCTGCCGGAGCATCTGATGATATAGTTCATCTAATGTTTTCATAAGGAACCTCCTTTATAAGTATCCGTTAAAATAGAATGATGCAACTTTATTTTAACAGATTTTTTGAAATTGCCATAGCTTTATCGTAATTTAACATTTCCCGATAAACAAATACTCTTTGCCCACCGGGGAGTGAACAAAGAGTATTTGCTTAGCTAAAAACAAGAATATACATTTTAAAAATATCTCTGACAGAAAAACATATAACTCAACTATCTTTTTTATTAGCCGGCATAACCGCCTTTGACGCCTTCACGGGCATCTCTTTCCCAATCTTCAAAATGTTCTTTTGCAGCCTGGCCGATCTGTTCGTCGTTGTTGTAATCGCCGAGTTCTGTCGGTACGTCATCTTCCGGACTTTCTGAAACGCCGACGGCTTTTGCAAATTCCCGGCCGTATTCGCGGCACGTTTCCTGTGTTGCCTGGTCCGGATTCCACTGGCAGCGGAGCCCATCATTTACGACATCGAAACCAGCTCCCTGCAGAAGGGCTGTAATCTGTTTGACTGCTTCGCCGCTCCAGCCATAGCTGCCGAAGGCAGCGGCTTTCTTATTCTTGAATTTCAAGCCACGGATCATTTCCATAATGCCGCCGATGGAGAAGAGATAGCCATAATTGATAGTAGGCGAACCGACGAGGATAGCTTTGGATTTGAAGACTTCTGTTACGATGTCGTTCTTGTCATCCACTGCGGAATTGAAAAGCTTTACTGTCACTGTCGGATCGGCTTCGCGCAGACCTTCGGCAATGCATTCAGCCATACGGCGTGTCGAGTTCCACATGGTGTCATAGATGATGGTAATCTGGTTTTCCTGGTACGCTTTTGCCCATTCCTGGTATTTGGCAACAATCCGCATCGGGTTATCACGCCAGATGACGCCGTGGCTGGGGCAGATCATCGATACGGGGACATTCATGTTCAGGATTTCATCGATTTTGCGGGTGACCATGGGGCTGTACAGGTTCAGGATGTTGGCATAGTACTTCATGGCTTCCTGATAGAGTTCAGCCTGATCGACGCAGTCATTGTACATCTTTTCGCTGGCATAGTGCTGGCCGAATCCGTCATTGCTGAAGAGGATGTTTTCACCGGTCATATAGGTGAACATCGTATCGGGCCAGTGCAGCATCGGTGCTTCGATGAAGACGAGCTGGCTGCTTCCGAGGTCCAGCGTATCGCCGGTCTTGACATTGACGAAGTTCCAGTCCTGGTGATACAGGCCGCGCAGGATGGCTTCCCCTTTCTTCGTGCAGTAAATCGGCGTGTCCGGGATTTCACGCATCAGGGCCGGCAGGGCGCCGCTGTGATCGTTTTCATTATGGTTCATGACGATATAGTCGATGTCCTTGAGGTCGATTTCGCGCTTTAAGTTAGCGACAAATTCTTCATCGAAGGGTTTCCATACGGTATCCATCAAAACAGTCTTTGTATCGCGGATCAGGTACGAGTTGTAGGAAGATCCCTTTTCTGTAGAATATTCATGTCCATGAAATTCGTTCAGTTCCCAATCGATTTTCCCTACCCAGGTTACTTTATCTGTCAGTTTTTTTCCCATGTCTATCGTCTCCTTTTATGTAGCTATTGAAATCTGCCTTGGTTCATCGTTCTTACAAGACTAGTATAATTGGGAAGGCGTTACAAAGCAGTTGCATTTGCAACGGGTGAAGCCTTTTTGGAAAATCCAGACAAAAATATGATGCTGGCAGGGGAGGCCATGGTATAATGAAAAAAATGGCTAGTAAAAGGACTCATGCCTGATTCCCGCCATCGCAGTCAGTATCGCAATTGTATCCAATACTTGAAGAAAATCTGCCAGTATCCGGGAGGAGAAGAAATCGTACGCAATCTGGCCCGTGATTGGAAACAGACCTATACAACCCGCCGGGCTATGAAGGAAGAATTAGAACAGGCAGGGTTTTGAGCCGTTATTGTAATGCGAAAGTCAGGAGGGACATCTGATGATGAAGAAAACATGGATGAGAAAAGTATTGCAGATTCTGAGCGTTTGTTGTTTGTCCAGTGTGCTGGTGCAGGCCGCTGAACCAGTGGATACATTTCAGCAGCTGGAACCGCAATTTGTCCTCAAAGAACAGGTGCCGGTCCACTTTACGGGTGCTGATGCGGATGATTATGTCCTGAGCGGATATGTGAAGGGTGCCGGTTATGGACCGTCTCATGTAGCGGCCGTCATGACCTATGATGATGTGCAGAAGAAATGGACTCCTGTCTATCAAAGTGAGCGGAAATATGCCCCGCTACACGTTCTTTCGGGGAATCTGCTGAACAATAAACGGGATCAGCTGGTATTGTATAAACACGAAGGAAGCGGTGCGTTCCTGAGCTATGATGTGCTGGCCTGGCTGAATGAAAGACCGCAGGTACTATTAAGCCGGTCGGCTATTTTCCAGGGAAATGTAGAAATCAAAAATGGCCAGCTCATCGAACACATGGGCCATCAGGATACGGTATACCGCTGGAAGGGCAAGCGCATGATGGCAAAAGAACTGCCGGAAGAAATTGCTGTCCCGGCAGGATATACCATATCATTCGCCATAGGAAATAACGGTGTCGTATACACATCCCAGCAGTCACTGACCATGAAAGCAGGCGAAACGATGCAGCTGCGCCGGCTGAACCGGGGGATGAGGGAACGAGTTTTGTACGATGGGCAGGGACCACTGACCTGCAAAGATGACCTGTTTACGGCAAACAAACCGGGGACGTCAACGATTACCATCATTCCGGATGGATATAACTGGGACAAAGCCGTCAAAATCGTCGTCCGCGTCATCGCTTAGCCATAAGGACAGTTATATGGAAGGGGAATCATGTTCTCTTTCGATTCCTTCGTGACATAGTTGCTTTTTTGATATCTGATATAAAATAGGGGTTGCTGGAAATCCATATTATTTTATGATAGAATAGTAGTGGATAATAATTATCCAAATCAAAGAGGAGTGTGAACTACGATGAAAAAATGGACAATAGTTGTTTCGGCAACTCTCTTGACACTGGCTGCTTCGGCCGCATTGGCATCGGTACCGCAGGAATCCCTGTATCTGGGTGGCATCGGGTACGGCAATGATGGTTCGTACGTACGGCAGATATATGGTGCACCGACGGAGATTGAACGGGAGTATACGTCGTCCGTTCCGTCCGGGTCGGTCGTCGAGTATGAATATGGTGATTCGGTATCCATTCATCTGGTAGATGAAAGCGTATACCGTGTAGAATCTTCGGCTAATAATGGCTGGCAGACGCCGGAAGGAATTCATGTAGGGATGGACGCGTCGGTGTTGCAGGAGACGTATGGTACGCCCGATGTGATTCATGGTGATAAGTTTATTTACACAGCCGTAGGAACCCCTGATGTAGGAATGGTCTTTGAAATCGAAAAAGGCAAAATCGACGAGATAGAAATAGGAAAAATTAAGTAATAGGCTAATGGAAGAGGACTGCCTGATCGGACGGAAATTCGTACGGTCAGGCAGTCCTTGTTTACATATATTTTTCTATTCCTTTGCCGTAATTAGATACATTTCTTTTATGATGGGGGTGTTCATAAAAGTGAGTGGATGGCCTGGCGGCAGGGAGGATGCGTATGTCTTATACAGGGTGGGTTAAAAATTTACAGCAGTTATTTTTTATGTCCCGTGCAGGGAATCGTATGGTAGAAAAGCAGAAACCGTATAAAAGGCTGGTTATCCTTAGTGATATCCATTATCCCAGCAAGTCGGTGGTGGATGAAATGGTCTGTCTGAATAAGATGCACAATAAAAAGAAAGCTCTTGAGGATATCAATCGCTGGCATGATGTTGACCTGGCTGTATTTACGGGAGATATGGTACAGCGCGATGGCAGTCTGTCTGAATACGAGCGGGTCCGGTCTTTGCTGCGGGGCCTGAAAGCACGGAAAGCCTTCGTGGCAGGAAATCATGAATTATTTTACAGTACGGATACAAAAGGTAGGCTGATTTCCGGAGGATTCCTGGAACGGATATTCCACTTTAAACGGTATACCCGGTTTTTTGGACCGTTATATCATTCTCGCAGGATGGGTGGATATCTGCTTGTATTCCTTTCACCGGATACAATGAATAGTGAAGCTGCCGTAGAATTGTCCCAGCAGCAGCTGGCCTGGCTGGATCAGACTCTTTCGGAAAACAGTCAGTATCCCACTATTATATTTTGTCATGCACCTCTTTCCGGGACGGCTCTGCCGGCTGCTGATGGATCGGCCCGGCCGGTACGCCGCAATGCCGTACAGCCGGCAGACGCGCTGGAACGAATCCTGCTGGCTCACCCACAAGTCCGGCTCTGGGTGTCCGGCCATACCCATACGCGCCCCAAAGATGGAGATTTCATGACCGATGCTAATTGTTACCACGGATGCATTCTCAATGTATATAATGCCGATTGGGATAACGGATCTGATATCTATACTAATTCCCTGTATCTGTTTGAAGATAAAATCGTCATCCGGACGTACAGTCACCGGCAGCATGCGTGGCTGCCGCAGTTTGACCGGGTGATACCGGCAGCCGCGTATCTGTCTAAGGCAGCGTAGCTATTTCTCTGTTTCGTGAACCTTGAGCCATGAGCTCCAGGAACGAGCGAAGTTTGTCTGGTAATTTTCCTGTACATACTGGTAGAAGAGCCGTATCATGCGGCTCTTTTCGTTATAATAGGGCCCTTTCCAGTCTGAGGGGGAAGGATGGGAAACGGTGTGAGCCGTATAATTCCCTCCGATTTCATATTCTCTGTAGAGAATGTCTTTCAGGGGAACGGAGGGATTTTTCATCATATCGTACATATTCATAAAAGCCGTTGTCCGGCCCATGCCGGCTTCGCAATGAAAATGCAGCCAGGCCTGAGGCGGCAGGGATTGGACAAAGCGGATGAACCGGTCTATCGTTTCCGGACGGGGCCAGAGATGGTCTGTGGCTGTGATGCGGTAGTAGTGAAGGCCCGCTTCCTGTACGAGTTCCTTTTCCGTTTGGACCCTGTTGACCATCAGAGTCTGCACGGGCAGGAGGGCATCGTCTTTTCCCTGCTGATATAAGGTGATGGCCTGTCCTATCGTGTGATGGAGACGGTCCTTTTCGTCCCGGAGGACGGCATGGCGGTTTTTTCCTATATTACCCCAGTCCCTCGGCCCGTACCAGCTGATGGGGATCCCATTGGCAAACCCATGGGACTCCTGCCGCAGGTCTACGATATACACTGGCCCGGTGGCCTTTTTGGTTAATACGTCAGCCAATGCCTGCAGCTGCTTTTCCGTGAATTGTGCTGATCCGGAAGCGTGTAATTGGGACAGTCCCTGCCGGGACGGAATATAGGCAGCATCGATTTCCTGTAGGTATTTTTTTTCGACAGGACGGAAGGTCATATCGGTCGTACGGAAATTGCGGGGCAGTGCCGTCACATCGGTGGCATCGAGACGCCAGACCCTGCCTTCGTAGAAATCCCGGGATTTTTCTACAAGGGCCGGGCTCTGAGGAGACGGTGAGGCCGGCGGGGTCTGCCCGTACGACATGATGGGGCAGGCAAGTAGTGCAAACAGAAATACGATGGCAACGTTTTTCATAGGAGTCCTTTCTTGCCGGACGGAGCGCTCTATAGGGCCGGTGGCAATAAAAAAGGAATTGCGGCATGGTTCACGTGTTCCATGGTCAATTCCTGCAATAGTATGTAAAAAATAAAATAAAACAGAGGCCATTTTCGGTGACGGCCTCTGTCCTTTGGTGGAGATGAAGAGGATTGAACTCTCGACCTTACGGATGCGAACCGCACGCTCTCCCAGCTGAGCTACATCCCCATGAACTGATAGTACTATCCTAAATCAATTTTGGGAATTTAGCAAGTCCTGATTTAAAAAATTTATATTCTTTGTTTAACATTTCCTAATCCTTTATATACTATATTTTTAATATTCATTGGTATACTTCCATTGTAGAAAATGATATTGCGCATGGGAGGAAAGGAAATATGAAATTTTTAGTTACATACAGAACGCGCATTTCACAAGTATTGGGCCTGGCCTTTGTCGTGTTATTTCTTGTTTCGGGAAAACCGCTGGAAATGGCAGCACCGGTGTTGACGGGTATTCTTTTCTTTTTAGGCTGTTTGTTGGTAGGTCTGGCGACAGCGGGGAGATTGTGGTGTGCCCAGTATATTGCCGGTTATAAAGACGGAGTGCTGGTTCGGGAAGGTCCCTATTCGGTCTGTCGCAATCCTCTGTATTTTTTCAGCTTCCTGGGGTGTGCTGGTGTCGGATTGTGTACGGAATCCTTGTCACTGGCAGCAATGCTTATCATTGGATTTGCCGTGATATACCCTATGATCATCCGGTCAGAAGAACAGAAACTGCTCCGCTTATTTGGCAAGCCTTACGAAGAATATCTGGCCGGCGTGCCCCGGTTCATCCCGGACAGGAGCCTGTATCACGAACCAAAAGAATATACGGTAAAGCCCAAGGTTTTCCGCAAGGCGGCCTTTGATGTATTGTGGTTTATCGGAGTCGTCGGTATTCTGGAGTGTCTTGAAGCCATCCAGTCTACCGGATTGATTCCACAGTTGCTGCAGCTCTATTAAGCTTTTTTCTTTACTCTTAGGCAACTTCCTGCCATAATATAAGTAAAAAACGCAGGAGGCATATGTATGAAACACGATGATGACATGACGTTTTCACCGGATGAATTGGATACGCTCAACATATGGCAGCAGAAGGAAGAGTTTTATGATCAAGGAGTCTCTACTACAGAAGTATGGCAGGCTGGCTGGAGCGAAGGCTGGCAGGATGGAGCCAGGGATCAGACGCGTAAAATCGTACAGAATTTATTGAAACTGGGAGTTGGGACTGAAATCATTGCTCAGGCAGCAGGATGGTCTTCTCACGATGTAGAAGCAGAGCGGGATTCTTTAAAAAAATAATATTTCTATTTTCTATCCACTTTCTCTATTTGGACAGGTCTTGCAAATTATGAGGGCAAGACCTGTTTTCTATACATAAACGGCATATATCTTATCTTTTTTGCGAAAAGCAATACATTATGGCCTATAACGTGTTATAATAATCGTAGCAAATGAAACTCGGGGGATTATGTATAGCAGGAGCAATGGCAGTAGCCCCTGCATTTTATATATAGGTGGTTGCTTCGTATGCTGCAGAGAGAAGGTGTAGTATGCAGGAATATGGCAGATTGAGGGAATTGCGGTATGAAGCCCGGTTATCACAACAGGAAGTGGCAAACATGCTTCATTGTACGCAGGTAGCGTATAGTCTGTACGAATCGGGGAAACGGAAAATTTCTATAGCCAGGCTGGTAATTCTGGCACGTTTCTACGAGACATCTATTGATTATATAGTCGGTCTTGTAGATGAACGGAAGCCGGCCGGCCCGTATGTAAAGAACTGGAAAGAAATTCATTAAACGAAAGGACTGCAAAGAAGCAGGGGCTTCTAGGGCAGTCCTTTTGTTATTTTCTGTTATTCGATAATGGCACCGTAATGCGCTGATTTTACCAGACGGGCATAGATGGACAGGTAACCCTCTTTGATTTTAGGTTCCGGCGCCTGCCAGTTTTTCAGTCTCTTATCGATTTCTTCCGGAGAAACCAGGAGATCAAGACGGCGGTTGGGAATATCGATACGGATGCGGTCTCCATCTTCAACGATAGCCAGGGGGCCTCCTTCGGCTGCTTCCGGAGAAATGTGGCCTACGAAGCCGCCCTTGTTGGAACCGGAGAAGCGGCCGTCGGTGATAAGAAAGACATCTTCGGCAAGACCGTATCCAAGTAGTAATTCCAGCGGCGTAAACATTTCCCTCATGCCAGGGCCTCCTTTGGGGCCTTCGTAGCGGACGACGATGATGTCTCCTTTTTCGATTTTATTATCGTAGATGGCCTGAGTTAATTCTTCCTCGCTGTCGTACACTTTAGCCGGACCTTCAAAGGTATGATGTTCTACTGGAATGGCGGCAGGTTTGCAGACACCGGAAAGGGGAGCCAGATTTCCTTTGATGATGGCCAGACCTCCGTCGGGGCGGAACGGATTTTCCAGCGGATGGATGACTTCCGGGCGCAGGATGCGGGCGTCCTGTAGATTTTCCTTCATCGTCCGCCCGGTTACTGTGAGAGCATCCCCATGAAGCAGGGACAGGATTTCGTGCATAACGGCCGGTACCGCACCGGCCTCATAGAAATCGACCATATCGTACTGGCTGGCTGTCATGAGCCGGGCAATCTGCGGTGTTGTGCGACTCAGTTCTTCATAATCATCAATGGTAAAAGGAACCTTTGCTTCATGGGCAATAGCCAGGATATGCATGATGAGATTAGTCGAGCCGCCGATAGCCATGCCGAGGCGGACGGCATTTTCAATGGATTTGCGGGTGATAATGTCGCGGGGGCGTAAGCCTTCTTTGACCATATCGACGATGCGGCGTCCCGACTGGCGGGCAATGTCCATGCGTTTTTTATCTACTGTAGGAATCATGGCAGAACCGGTGAGGGACATGCCCAGTCCTTCAGCCAGACAACTCATGGTATTGGCGGTACCGATCATCTGACAGGATCCGGGAGTGGGACAGGCGGCGCGCTCTACCGTTTCGAACTCTTCGCGGCTGCACTGGCCGGACCGGTATTTCCCGGCGTATACGGCTGTTTCGTTGACGTCGATGTCTTTTCCGTTATGATGACCGGGATACATGGGGCCGCCATTTACGACGATGGCGGGCAGGTTCAGCCGGGCAGCGGCCATGAGAATGCCCGGCACGATTTTATCACACGAACCGAGGAGGACCATTCCATCCAGCATGTGGGCCTGAACCATGATTTCGATGCTGGCGGCAATGATTTCGCGGGACGGGAGAATATAATGCATGCCGTCGTGGCCCTGGGCGATGCCGTCACAGCCACCGATGGTGCCGAATTCACAAGGCGTGCCGCCGTTTTCCTCAATCCCGGCACGGACGTATCCGGCAATGCGTTTTAGATTATACTGTCCCGGGCAGATATCATTCCAGGTGTTTACAATAGCGATGAATGGCTTTTTAAAATTTTCGTCGTTATAGCCCATAGAACGGTACAGGCCGCGGGCCAGGGCTCCCTTGTCCGGGTCGCCAATAAACGATGCACTTCTCCATGTCATATAGATGCACTCCTTTTCTTGTATCCTAGTATTCGTTTTATGTACATAAAGTATACGTTTTCTTTCTCATAGGTGTCAATGAAGAAAGAGGAGATCCTGTCTAGTATGAATAATCTATATGCTTTATAGAGAATACATGTGTCCTGTGCATACAAAAACCGGCCCTGTCATGGACAAGGCCGGATTCGGCGGTGCGATATGAAGTCTCAGGCAAAGTAGGTGGGATAAAACTCCTTCAGACCTTTGAGCAGGGGGAGGACACGGACGACATGAGGTCCCATTACATGCAGAGCTGCTTCTTCGTCCTGGTTTTTGATGGCTTCCACAATTTGGCGATGCTGGTCGAGTACGATTTCCATCTGATTGACCCGAGACATGGTGACCAGCACGCGGGCTCGGAGATAATTGAGGTCCGTTTTGGTGAGGTAATCCCAGATGCGGCTGCGATGACAGCCATCGAAAATAGTCTTATGCAGTACTTCGTCCAGCTTGAACAAGGTGGTATTATCTGATTTGGCAATGGCCTGCTGCTCCCGGATCAGGTTATTTTCCAGGCGTTTCAGGTGTGTCTTAGGGAATTTTTTGCATGCCTGATTGATAATCGCACATTCCACGGCCTGGCGCATAAAACAGGAATCGTCGAGCTGTTCTGTCTGAATCCGCGATACGGTCGTTTTGCGCTGGGGAACGATATCGAGCAGTTTCAGCTGGGCCAGGCGCACGAAGGCATCACGTACGGGTGTGCGGCTGATATCGAGCTGGGAGGAAATGTCTTGTTCCGAAATAGCTGTACCGGGAGCGAGCTGGAAGGACATGATATTGCTGTACATCATGCGGAAAACATATTCCCGGCTGTTTTCCCTTGGTTTTTTAGGTGATAGTTTTAGTTCTGCCATAGTTAATCCTCTGTAAACGTTATAGATCTATGCTATAGGTTATTATAGCATAGATGACTTATGTTTTGCTATGTATGTCAAAATATTCAAAGGATTTAATCATATTTCAACAATGTCGGAAAAACGATGGCGGAGGCGCGTTTCAGGTATGATTGAAGGTGATGGTATGCTCTGTTGCTATTACGAACTTGCATTTTGATTCAATGTGAAACGTGTTATGATTATAAATAGGGAGTTTCTTACAGAGGAGTGGTATGTATGAATCAATTCAAGGAAAAAATTCAAAAGGGAGAAGCATTACTGGGGACATTCATTGAACTGAATAATCCGGCTATTGCCCAGATTGCCGGGCTGGCAGGATATGATTTCGTCATTCTCGATGGAGAACACGGTGAAATCGCCGTTGAAGATGCAGCTAATCTGGCACGGGCGGCAAAACTGGCAGGGACTGCCGCTATTTTCCGCGTCAATACGAATGATCCGACCCTCATTGGCAAAGTACTCGATACAGGCGCTGACGGTGTAGAAATTCCGGAGATCGGCTCTGCTGAAGAAGCGGAACGGGCTATCAAAGGCGCAAAATTCACACCGGAAGGCGAACGGGGATGCAACCGCTTTGTCCATGCCGGCGAATATGGCCGCATGACAAGTGAACAGTTTTTTGGCCAGTCTAACGCCAATACTATTGTCGTGCTTCAGGTAGAAGGACAGGACGGAGCCAGAAATATTTCAGATATCCTGAAAGTCAAAGGCGTCGATGTCGTATTCATCGGGCCGTACGACCTTTCGGCATCTCTCGGCATTCCGGGACAGACGGAACATCCCAAGGTCCTGGCCCAGATTGATGAAATTTTGAAATTGGGCAAGGAAAACGGCGTAGCCATCGGTCTGTATGTAGACAGCATCGAATCGGCCATCAACTGGAAAAAGAGAGGCGTACAGTATCTGGCCCTCCAGACGGATACAGTCAGCCTGTATCAGCATTTCCAGGCCAATACAGATGCCTTCCACGCAGAATAAGACTATAGGTGCACACATATAAAAATGGGACTGTCTTCATGAGCTGACCCCCAATTGTTAGACCTAACATCTAACGATTGGGGGTCAGCTCATAACTGAGTCCCTTTTTTAGAAGAGGCTATTATGTTATAGCCCCAAGGTCTAACTTTTTGGGGTCACATCATCGGGCAGTCCCATTTTTTTATATAGTGGTTTGCCGGTGTGATACCGGTGACGTCCTTCTCCAGATTAGGCAATCTATGGTATGATAGGATAGTACAGGAGAGGAGGATGGCTGTGAATATGATGCAGATGGGGATGCTGGTCGTCGTGGCTTTTGTCATTTTTGTCATACTGGCATCTATGGGCGTGATACATTAATATGCGAGGCAAATGAAAGAATAGAGGGTAGATAATTGGCGGAAATCGGGTATAATTTACCTATACCTATGGTGGTAACAATTATCGGTAAGGGGGATTTTGTATGGCAACTTTGGTGAGTTCGCAGAATACGTGGATGCTCATGACGATTATGTGTGGAGCCGTAGCGGTTTCCATCTATCTGGAACAAAAATATACCTGGGCTTCCCGGATTTCCGGTGCCGTCATCGCGCTGGTCATGGCTTTGGTTCTGGTTAATACGGGAATCATTCCTACGAGTGCGCCCCTTTATGACGATATCGTCTGGGGCTATGCTGTGCCACTGGCTATCCCGCTCCTTCTGCTGCAGGCAAATCTGCAGAAAATATGGAGGGAAACGGGACGGCTGCTCTTTATTTTTTTGATCGGGTCTGTCGGTACGGTCTGTGGAGCCGTCCTGGGAACCTGGCTGTTGGGGCCGTTCGTACCGGGACTCCCCAAAGTCGCGGCCATGATGACCGGTTCGTATATTGGCGGCGGCGTGAATTTTACGGCCCTGGCCGATGCATTCAAGGCTGGCGGTACTCTCGTTTCTTCGGCGACAGTTGCCGATAATCTCAATATGGCAGTCTATTTCCTGGTACTGCTGGCTATTGCCGGCAATGCCTTTTTCCGCCGGGTCTATACACATCCCCATATTGATGCCGTATTGCAGAACGGCGTATCGGAAGAAGGAAAGACGCTGGCTGCGGCCTACTGGGGGAGAAAAGATATTTCCCTCAAGGATATTGCCATTGATCTGGCCTACGCAGTCATTGTCGTAACGATTTCCAAACTGATTGCGGCAGGACTGGCCGGTATCATTCCAAAGGGAAACTGGTTCCTCGATATGTGCAATACCTTCTTTGGCAGTCAGTATGTGTGGATTACGGTCATTTCCATGGTGTATGCGACGTTTTTTGCCAAAAAGGCAGCTACTATGCATGGCGCTCAGGAAGTGGGTACTTATTTCATCTATCTCTTTTTCTTTGTTATCGGTGTGCCCGCATCGATTATGGAAATCCTGCGTAATGCACCGCTGTTGTTTGTCTTCTGTTTCCTCATGGTTGTCATCAATATGGCTTTCTGCTTTATCGGTGGCAAATTGTTCCATTTCGATCTGGAAGATATCATTCTGGCATCCAATGCCAATATCGGCGGGCCGACGACGGCTGCCGGTATGGCTATTTCCCAGGGGTGGACCCGGCTGGTCGGTCCTTCCATGCTGGTAGGTACCTTCGGCTACGTCATTGGCACCTACCTGGGTATTATCGTCGGCAGTTTGCTGGGAGCCTGATTACGAAAAATTTGTTAAAACGGAGTTGTACTAAGATGAACGTCAGTTTATTTTCGTACGGCTCCGTTTTTGTTATATGATATTGACAAAAATGAACACTTTTTCTTGCTCATGAGGTATAATAAACATATATACAGTGAATAAGGAGGCGCGGATTCATGAATATTGAACGATATCGTGTCAAAGAAGGTGAAAAGGTAGACCTCAGCCAGTATGCCACGGCGTGTGACGTAGACATTGACAAGAAAAAGGTAAAAAAAGAGTGGATGCCCCGCGTGATGGAAGAACTGAACGGATGGCAGGAAAAGCTGTATGCCGATAACCATTATGGAGTCCTCATTGTATTGCAGGCTATGGATGCGGCAGGAAAAGATGGTACGGTCAAACATGTCTTTGCCCAGCTGGATCCGGCAGGTGTACATGTGACCAGTTTCAAACAGCCCAGTGCCGAAGAAAAAGATCACGACTATATGTGGCGGATTAATAAAGCCCTGCCCAGCCGCGGTGAAATAGGTATATTTAATCGTTCCCACTATGAAGATGTCGTCGTGACTCATATCCACAACCTGATCAAGAGTGACGGCATGCCGGAAAAATTGATTGGCAAGGATATATGGGAACGCCGCTACCGCCAGATTAGGGACTGGGAACGGTATTTATCGGAAAATGGATTTCCTATGGTCAAGATTTTCCTTCACGTGTCCAAGGATGAACAGAAAAAACGCCTCATAGACCGGATCGTGACTAAACAGAAGAACTGGAAATTTTCCATGTCCGATATCAACGAACGGAAATATTGGAACCGCTACCAGAAAATATACGGGGAAGTCCTGAGTGCAACATCGACTAAGTATGCGCCGTGGTATATTGTACCGGCTGATGATAAATGGTATACCCGGTACGTCGTAGCTCAGATTGTTCTGGAAAAGCTGCGGGCTATCAAACCGGATTTTCCCAAACTGGCGCCGGATGTGGAAAAACAGCTGGCACAATTCCGCATGCTGCTCAAGGAAGTCAACCTGGACGATCTTAAAAATATCAAGACTATTATTGAAAAGAAATAAAATAGTAGTCATGACAGAAATACGAAATAATCATGTATACAAGATGTTTTTCTCATGAGTAAAGCGTTTGACCTTGACTTATTTTTCACAAATTTCGTATAATAAAAAAGAACAAAACTTCTTTATTTATCTTAATAAATTTATGGGTAACAGGAACCTGATACCGCTGGACAGGGATGCATCGGCGGATTTATCCGGCATGACCGGACGGGTTTTTGCATAAGGAGGTAACAACAGATATGTACAAACTTTCACAAATTGCAGAAGAGTACCAAAAGAAACTCGTGACGCCGCAGGAAGCGGCAGCTGTCGTCAAAAGCGGAGACCGTGTATCGTACGGCCTTGGCTGTTCGGCACCGTATGATACGGATAAAGCGCTGGCCGACCATATCAATAAGGATGGCTTGAAAGATGTGGAAATCATCGATGCGACGCTGATTCAGGATCATCCGTTCTTTACTTATACGGAAACGGAATCCAACGATCAGGTCCGTTTCGTATCGGGCCATTTCAATGGATTCGACCGCAAGATGAATAAAGCCGGCCGCTGCTGGTTCATGCCGCTCCTCTTTAATGAACTGCCGAAATACTGGAGCCATAAAAAAGTGGATGTCGCCATTTTCCAGGTACATCCGATGGATAAATGGGGCAACTTCAATCTGGGGCCTCAGGTAGCCGATTTAAGGGGCATTCTCAAATCGGCGGATAAGGTCATCGTAGAAGTCAATCAGAAAATGCCGAAGGCACTGGGCTATGAAACGGAATTGAATATTGCCGATGTCGATTTCATCGTCGAAGGGTCCAACCCGGATATGCCGATTGTCCCGAATAAACCGTCGACCCCGGTCGATGATAAAATTGCCAGCTTCGTCGTACCGATGATCAAAGATGGCAGTACGCTGCAGCTCGGTATCGGCGGGATTCCGTCCGCGATTGGCCATAAACTGGCAGAATCGGATGTCAAAGACCTGAGCGGTCATACGGAAATGCTGGTAGATCCCTATGTCGAATTGTACGAAGCCGGGAAAATTACCGGTAAAAAGAATCGCGACAGAGGTAAAATCATGTATACCTTCGCCGGTGGCACACAGCGTCTGTATGATTTTATCGATGACAACCAGATCGTGTTCAATGCACCGGTCAACTATGTCAACAATATCAATGTCGTTGCCAGCATTGACAACTTTGTTTCTATCAACAGCTGCATCAACCTTGACCTTTATGGTCAGGTCTGCGCCGAATCGGCAGGTTACCGCCATATCAGTGGTACCGGCGGTGCGCTGGACTTCGCACAGGGAGCCTATCTTTCCGAAGGTGGCCAGGGCTTCATCTGCGTCCATTCGACGCGTAAACTGAAAGATGGCAGCCTGGAATCGCTGATCCGCCCGACTCTGACTCCGGGATCTGTCGTCACGACACCGCGTTCGGCCGTTCACTACATCGTTACCGAATACGGCGTAGCCCTCCTCAAAGGCCAGTCCACATGGCAGCGGGCAGAAGCGCTGATTAATATTGCTCATCCTGATTTCCGGGAAGAACTCATTAAAGAAGCAGAAAAAATGGGCATCTGGACGAAGACGAGCAAGACAGAATACTGATCCTGATACGAATATTTGCATAAAGACGGGGCCGCATCCCATGGGTATACACTCATGGGATGCGGCCCCGCTTTTTGTTTCTCTTTTATTTCAGTACGGCACCCGTATTGGCCGATGTGACCAGCCGGGCATAACGGGACAGGTAGCCTGTTTTGACTTTCGGTTCCGGTTGTTTCCAGGCCGCTTTGCGGGCGGCCAGTTCTTCATCGCTGACGCAGAGTTCCAGCTTGCGTTGTGGGATGTCGATGGAAATGATATCCCCGTCGTGGATGAGGGCGATAGGGCCGCCTTCCATGGCTTCCGGTGAAATATGGCCGATGCAGGCTCCGCGACTGGCACCGCTGAAACGGCCGTCTGTCAGAAGGGCGACTTTAAGCCCCATGCCGGTGATGACGGCTGTCGGGTTGAGCATTTCTCTCATGCCCGGCCCGCCCTTAGGCCCTTCATAGCGGATGACGACCACATCTCCTTCGTGGATTTTACCGCCGATGATGGCTTCGATGGCATCTTCTTCGGCATCAAAACAGCGTGCCGTTCCTTTGTAGACGAGGAGATCCCGGTCTACGGCGCTTTCCTTGATGACCGAGCCGTCGGGAGCCAGATTACCCGTCAGGATAGCGATGCCGCCTTTATGCATATAGGCGTTTTCCACACCGTGGATGACTTCATGGTTCAGGATTTCTGCATGTTCGATGCGGCTGGCAATGGTGCCGGTGACCGTCTGCGCTCCCGTATGGATGAGTCCCAGTTTGGTCAGTTCCTTCATGACGGCGCTGATACCGCCGGCTTCATCCAGGTCCTGCATATGGTATGTACCGCCCGGGCTCATCTTCGTGATATAAGCTGATTTACGGCTGATTTCATCGAACACGCGGAGCGGCAGGTCTACACCCGCTTCGTGGGCGATGGCGGGCAGGTGGAGCGCCGTGTTGGTCGAACCGCCAATGGCCATATCGACGGCAATGGCATTTTCAAAAGCTTCGCGGGTCATAATGTCGCGGGGGCGTATATCGCGGCGCACGAGATCCATGATGACTTCGCCGGCTTTTTTGGCCAGCATGCGGCGCCGTCCGAAATAGGCAGCCGGAATCGTGCCGTTGCCGGGAAGACCCATGCCCAGTACTTCTGTAAGGCAGTTCATGGTATTGGCTGTGAACAGACCAGCACAGGAGCCACAACCCGGGCAGGCCCGTTCTTCCATGTCTTCCAGCTCGTCTGGCGTAATCTGGCCCGATTCCACTTTACCGGCGGCTTCGAACATGGTGCTGACGCTGATATCGCGTCCCTGGTAACGGCCAGCCAGCATAGGTCCTCCGCTGACGACGACGGCAGGAATATTCAGGCGGCCGGCAGCCATGAGCATAGCCGGTACGATTTTATCGCAGTTGGGAATGAGGACCAATCCGTCGAAGGCGTGGGCGGTGGCTACGGCTTCGATGGAATCACAAATCAGTTCACGGCTGGACAGGGAAAATTTCATGCCGTCATGGCCCATGGCGATGCCATCACAGACGCCGATGGCGGGAAATTCAATCGGCGTGCCTCCGGCCGCGGCTACGCCGAGTTTGACGGCCTGGGCGATTTCCCGGAGATGGATATGGCCGGGGATGATTTCGTTAAATGCGTTAACGACGCCAATCAGCGGTTTGGACAAGTCTTCATTGGAATAGCCCATGGCATGGAATAACGTACGATGAGCCGTACGGGTACTGCCTTTTTTTACGATATCACTACGCATAAGGTACCTCCTTTATGAGTATATGCATTATATCTAATATATGATAGTCAGGCATTGCGTGTCGCAGCCTGTTTTAGTTCTTGCTGTCCCAGATACCAGGTGACGAACTGATGGGCGATGCGGCCGTTGCGTCCGGAATGCTCGTGCTCCCAGCGTACGCCGAGAATCCGCAGTGTTTCTTTATCGAGAGAAATGCCGGATTTTTCCAGTTCATGGCCAATCATAGCCAGATATTCGTCCTGGGTGGGCTGGGTATAATGCAGGATGAGGCCGAACCGGTCTGACAGGGAGATAGATTCGTTGGCACTGTCCTGCATGTAGATATCATCAATCTGGTCGCTGCGGTCCTGCCAGGATTCCCGCAGGAGATGGCGGCGGTTGCTGGTCGCGTAAATGAGGACATTGTCCGGCTGGGGTGTCACCCCGCCGTCGATGACCGATTTCAGGTATTTGTACTCCGTTTCCCCTTCGTCAAAGGACAAGTCGTCGAAAAAGAGGATGAATTTCAGATTTTTACTGGCACATAGCCGTTCCATAACGGCTGACAGCTGCGATAACTGGCCACGGGCAATTTGTACCAGGCGCAGTCCACTGTCCCGGTAACGGCTTACCAGTGCTTTGACGGCGGTCGATTTGCCTGTGCCGCGTGCCCCTGCAAGGAGTACGTTGTTGGCCCGGTGACCGGCGATAAATGCCTGTGTGTTGGCCAGCAGCTTTTCTTTCTGCCGCTGGTAGGCAATGAGGTCGTCCCAGTCATATACGGGAAAATCGCGGATTCCCGTAAGGCGGCCTGATGAAGAAAGGCGGAATGCCGTAAACCGGGCCAGAGAACCACTGCCATGGGTCTTATAATGGTCTAACAGTATCTGTGCTGCCCATCCGGGAGATTCTGCTTGTATGAGTGCTTTCATCAGATCATCCCGTTCATGAGAGCGGATTGGGACAGCCGGCACATAGGAAGACAGAAAGTCACGACCGGTGAGTTCCCGTGTATCGATGCGCAGCCAGGGCAGTAATACAGCCATATCCGAGGCCAGGGCCGCCATGAGGCCGGGGCCGTACGTACCATTCTGTTCCAGCGTCCGCGAGGCCGTATTGTCGCCCCAGATGAGCTGATAGGTCAGATAGGCTGGCAGCAGGTTTCCTGAAAGTCCCAGTTGTTCAGCTTTTTCAATGAGCTGGGCAGCCAGACGGGATTGCAGGCTCTCTGATTCCGGGGATTGCTGCAGGGACTGCAGTGTCTGGATGAGAGAATCTGTCAGCAGGTCACGACAGACGAGGAGTTGTTGCAAATCGGGACAAATCATAATGTCTCCTTCCTACGTTTCCATATGCTTGACCGCATCTTTTCCGCGTGACAGGCTGATAGAACCAGTGCGGGCGATTTCCAGTATTTCATAATACTGCAGCATATTCAGCATGGCATCGATATGATCCTCCCGGCCGGCGAGACGGAAAATCAGGGATTGTTTGTCCACGTCTACGATTTTGGCATGGAACAGTTCCGCCAGATTACTCAGTTCAATCCGGTCTTTCGCCGTGATGTACCGGATTTTAATCAGGGCCAGGTCATAGCTGACGAATGGCTTGTCATCGAGAATGACGATTTTGATGACATTGATTAGTTTGGCCAGCTGGTTGACGGCCTGATCCAGTTCCCAGTGATCTTTTACTTCTACGATGATATTGATGCGCGTAATATCGGCGTCTTCGGTATAGCCGGCATTGATAGCTTCGATGTTGATGCCACGGCGGCTGATGAGGCCGGCGACATGGGTCAGGACGCCAGGTTTATTATCTACGAGCAGAGCCAGATGTTGTCTCATGTACGGCTGCCTCCTTCCAGAATCATTTCGTTCAGACGTTTACCGCCGGGTACCATGGGATAGACGTTTTCATCGGCGGGGATGCGGACTTCCAGAAGAGCCGGTCCCGGAACGGACAGGAATTTTTCTATGGCTTCATCCAGCGTATCCGGCGTTGTGGCCGTAAAGCCGGGAACTCCCATGGCTTCTGAAATAGCGGGAATGCGGTTTCCTTTTTTCAGGAGAGATGCTGCGTAGCGGCGGTGATAAAACATGCGCTGCCACTGGTTTACCATGCCTAGGACACTGTTGCAGAGAACGACGGTCTTGACAGCAATGCCGTTATCGGCCAGCGTGGCAAATTCCTGACAATTCATCATGATGCTGCCATCGCCGCTCAACAGGAGAACCGTCTGCCCGGGACAGGCGAGTTTGGCTCCCATGGCAGCCGGGAGTCCGTATCCCATCGTTCCCAGCCCGCCGGAAGTAATGAAATGGCGGGGCTTTTCCGTGTCGTAAAACTGGGCGGCCCACATCTGGTGCTGGCCTACGTCAGTGACGACAATGGTATCATCATCCAGACGCTGGTTCAGTTTTTTAATCAGCACTTCTGGGGAAATTTGATTTTCCAGATGTCGGCAGGCAAATGGATGATCTTTCTTCATTGCCAGAACGTGATTGCGCCATTCCTGATATTGTTTTTTGTACGGTGTCCGCCCTTGTTGCACCTGATTGGCCAGCAGTGGCAGGGACCAGCGGAGATCGCCGCCGACACTAATATCAGCGTGGACGATTTTATTGATTTCCACCTTATCGATATCGAAATGGACAATCCGGGCATTTGGCGCAAAATTTTCGGCATCGCCGGTCACGCGGTCGTCGAAACGGCTGCCGATGGCCAGCAGCAGGTCGCATTCCATGACGGCCATGTTAGCTGCATATGATCCGTGCATACCGACCATTCCCAGGTGATTGGCATAGCTGTCTGGTACGGCTCCTTTGCCCATCAGCGTCGTGATGACCGGAATCTGCGTTTTTTCTACAAAGGAACGCAGATAGCCGGACGTATTGGAAAGGATGACGCCACCACCGGCCAGAAGCAGCGGCTTGTGTGCGGCAGCCAGTGCTTCTACGGCCTGGGTGACATGGTCTTCCTGACCGATATAGCGGCCGCTGTACCCCCGCAGATGGACCGTTTTAGGATATTTGAAATTCAGTGTAGCATCGAATACATCTTTAGCGATATCGATCAGGACAGGACCAGGCCGGCCCGTCGAGGCGATGTAAAAGGCTTCTTTCAGGATATGAGGCAATTCTTCCACGTCTTTTATCAAGTAATTATGCTTGGTAATCGGCGTCGTTATGCCGGAAATGTCGGCTTCCTGGAAGGAATCACGGCCAATCAGGCTGGTGGTGACCTGACCACTGATGATGACCAGCGGAACGGAATCCATGTTGGCTGTCGCAATGCCCGTAACCATGTTACAGACACCGGGACCAGAAGTAGCAAAGCAGACTCCTGTTTTTCCCGTCGCCCGGGCATAACCATCGGCTGCATGGATAGCACCTTGTTCATGACCGGTAAGAATATGTGGAAATTCTGCCTTATATAATTCATCGTATAACGTCAGTACGGTGCCGCCGGGATAACCGAATACGACAGACACGCTTTCTTTTTTCAGGCATTCGATAATTGCCTGTGCACCATTGATGTTCATTGCCCCATTCCCTCTTTCGTATTATTCTGGTTTTTCTTCGTTCAGCCAGGACATCATCTTGCGCAGTTTGGCCCCTACTTCTTCAATGGGATGTTCGGCGTGCTGGCGGCGCATCGCCAGGAAATGGGCCCGGCCGGCAGCCTTGTTTTCCAGGAGCCAGTCTTTGGCAAAGGTTCCGTCCTGGATATCGTGCAGTACATCTTTCATCGCCTGTTTCGATGCGTCGCTGATGACCCGCGGACCGGCCGTGTAATCGCCGTATTCTGCCGTATCACTGATGGAATAGCGCATCTTGGCCATGCCGCCTTCGTACATGAGGTCTACGATCATCTTCATTTCGTGGAATGTTTCAAAATAGGCGATTTCCGGCTGATAGCCTGCTTC
>NZ_DGRS01000088.1:0-4067 GCF_002391155.1 Megasphaera sp. UBA4382
CGGAGGGACTGATTTCAGAAGAAGAATACCGGAAGGTGGAAGTCATTTTCCTCAAAAAATATCACCCGGTGCTCGGCTCGTTATTTTCCGCGGTTGGTTGACTAAATTGCCGGAAAGAGTGATGAATGGCGTAGGAAGCAGCCGGTCACGGCGATATTCAAAGGAGGGAGAAGCGTTGGATAGGAAAGAGCTTTGGAAGGAAATGCTGTATCAGACCACCATGCACATTGTGCGGAAGATGCTCTCCGATGGCGTGGTTTCAGAAGAGGAATACCACCGGTTCGAAACAATTTATAGCGAAAAATATAAACCGGTTTTAGGCACATTATTTTCTTCTATGGCGTTGACTTCAACGCAATAAAGAGTGATATATGGTAGCGAAAAGGAGGTGATGACATGGCGAAAGTAATGCGGATTGAACGGTCCCGGCCTGCCTTGCAGACCAGGAAGAAGGTCGCGGCCTATGCCCGTATCTCCATGGAAACGGAACGGCTGCACCATTCCCTTTCCGCGCAAATCAGTTACTACAGCTCGTTGATCCAGAACACACCAGGGTGGCAATATGCCGGCGTATTTGTGGATGACGGGATATCTGGAACAGGTATTGCAAAACGGGATGGATTCCAAAGCATGGTGCAGGCCGCTGATAACGGGGAAATCGACATAATACTTACTAAATCGATTCAGCGATTCGCCCGAAATACAGTGGATTTGCTGAACACGGTTCGCCATCTGCGGGATATCGGTGTGGAGGTACGGTTTGAAAAGGAGCATATCAGCACCATGACCGGGGACGGTGAACTGATGCTGACCATACTCGCATCCTTCGCACAGGAGGAAAGCCGGAGCATTTCTGACAATGTGCGGTGGGGGATTCGGAAGCGGATGAAAAAAGGAATCCCGAACGGTCGCGTCCGGGCTTATGGTTACCGTTGGGAAGGCGATGAATTGGTCATCGTCCCGGAGGAGGCAGCCGTCGTCCGGCGCATATTCCAAAACTTTCTTGACGGGAAATCCCGGCGGCAAACAGAGAAGGAGTTCGCGGCAGAAGGCATCAGGACAAGAAACGGGAAACGGTGGCAGGATTCCAATATCAAGATGGTCCTTACCAACATAACTTATACCGGGAACCTTCTTCTGATGAAAGAATATATTTCCGACCCCATAACCAAAAAACATAAAAAGAACGGCGGTGAACTTACCCAATATTATGTGGAAGGAACCCATCCGGCGATTATTGATAAGGAAACATTCGACCTTGTGCAGGCCGAGATGCGGCGCCGGAAGGAGCAAGGCGAAATACCCCGGACTCGGTATGCCAGCTGTTTTAAAGACAAGATTAAATGCCCCGCCTGTGGCCTGTATTACCAGCACACCACCCGGTATGGACATGCAGAATATTGGCTATGCTGTTCCCATTCATATCTGCATAAGCCCTGTGGCATTGGCGGCTCGCTGAACCAAAATAACCTGAAACAAACCTGCGCTGTGGTGTTGGGGCTGGATCAGTTTGATGAAGATGTCTTTTTGGACAAGGTGGAATTTATCTGTGTGCCAAAGCGCAATGTGCTTGAATTTCATCTGAAAGACGGGATGGTGGTCACGAAGGAGTGTCCGAACACAGGACGCAAGGACCATTGGACGCCAGAGTACAAGGCCTGGTGGATGGAAAGAAGAAGGATACTGCAGAAGGAGGGTGAAAAAGAATGACGCAAAGAAAAGTGACGGAGATTCCCGCCACAATCAGGAAATTTACGGCCATGCCGATCAACGGCTTGCAAAAAAGGCGCGTTGCCGGGTATGCCCGCGTTTCGACCGACCATGAAGAGCAGGCGACCAGCTATGAGGCGCAGGTGGAGTATTATACGAATTATATAAACAGCCGCAGCGACTGGGAGTTTGTTGGGATATACACGGATGAAGGCATCTCTGCTACGAACACTAAAAAGCGTGAGGGATTCAAGTCTATGGTGGCAGATGCGCTTGCCGGGAAGATTGACCTGATCGTGACCAAAAGCGTGAGCCGGTTTGCCCGGAACACGGTGGACAGCCTGACGACAGTACGCCAGCTGAAGGCGGCGGGGATAGAGATTTATTTTGAGAAAGAAAACATATGGACGATGGATTCCAAGGGGGAACTGCTCATCACAATCATGTCCAGTCTTGCCCAGGAAGAGAGCCGTTCCATATCGGAAAACGTAACCTGGGGATATCGTAAGCGGTTCGCAGATGGCAAGGTCAGCTTCGTTTATGACCATTTTCTCGGCCTGGATAAAGACAAGGAGACGGGAAAGCTGGTAGTGAATCCCAAACAGGCGGAAACGGTGCGGCTGATTTTCCGCCTTTTCCTTCAGGGTTTCAGCCAGAATAAGATTGCGACCGAACTGACCCGCCGGGGCATAAAGACGCCAATGGGCAAGGACGTATGGAGTTCGGTTACCGTGCGTGCCATCCTTATGAATGAAAAATACAAAGGGGACGCCCTTTTACAAAAATATTACACGGTGGATTTCCTACAGAAAAAGAAGAAAAGAAACAACGGGGAGATCCCCCAATATTATGTAGAAGGAAACCACGAGGCCATCATCAATCCCGCTGCATTTGATCTGGTGCAGGCCGAACTGGAAAAACGGAAGGCGGATGGCTTGAACTACAGTGGCAGGACCATATTTTGCAATAAAATAAAGTGCGGGGACTGCGGCGGATGGTACGGGTCAAAAGTTTGGCACTCCACCGACAAATATCGCAAAATCGTATATCGGTGCAACAAAAAATACAAAGGCGAAAAATGCAAGACCCCGTTTGTCACAGAAGATGAAATTAAAGCGGCGTTTGTGGCCGCCTATAACAAGATGCTGAATGAAAAAGCAGAAATTATCGCCAATCTTGAAACGATGCGAAAGACGCTCACCGCAACAAAGGATTTGGTCGAAGAAAAAGCGCGGCTTAATGATGAGATGGAAGTGCTTGCCAGAATGGTAGAAAAAATTGTGGACGAGAATGCCCGCGTAGCCCAAAACCAGTCAGATTATCAGAAACGCTACAACGAACTGGTAGAAAAGCACGAAGAAGCAAGAGGCCGGTATGAAAAGGTGGAACAGGAAATAAAGGCAAGGGAACTTCAGAATTCAAGGTTGAAATTTTTTATAAGGCTCCTTAAAAAACAGGAAGCCATCATTCAGGATTTTGATGAGACACTTTGGGGCTGCATGGTAGACCATGTTACGGTGTATCAGGGGAAAAAAATCACGATCACCTTCCGGGATGGTACGGAAGTGGAAGGATAAAACAAAGAATCCTGTCTGGTTATGAATGCCGGACAGGATTTTTTTATTACATATCGCTGTTGATGTGTTAAAATGGAGAAGAAACATCTGTGAGTTTTAATTGGAGCAAGGTATTATGATTCTTATCAGCGCCTGCCTGGCAGGCGAGAATGTAAAATACAGCGGGGGAAACAACGCGGTTCCTTTGTTGTGCCAATGGATAGAGAAACACAGGGATGATGTGTTGCTGGTCTGCCCGGAAGTGATGGGCGGTCTGCCTGTGCCGCGCCTGCCAGCGGAAATCCAAAGGCATGGAGCGAATCCGAAAGACTGCCGCGTGGTAAATAAAGCTGGTGATGATGTGACGGCACAGTTCCGGCTGGGCGCGGAAAAAGTATTGGAACTGGTGAAGGCGCATCATATTTCCACGGCAATACTCAAAGGAAACAGTCCGTCCTGTGGTGATAAGAATATTTATGATGGAAGCTTTACCGGGAAGTTGATTTCGGGAAGTGGAGTTACGGCCTCACTGCTGATAGAAAACGGGGTCGAGGTGTTTTCGGAAAAAGACGTTACTCCTGAAATGCTTGAAATGCTGATAAATACTGAACTTTAAGGGATTTTGCACAGGGTGCATTTTTTTGCACACTGTGCAGGTTTCGTTAAAACTTTAAACCGAAGAAAAGGTTAAATTGTATCAATGTCAAGAAACCGAAAAGTCCATCCTGCGGTTCTTCCACGATTTACGATGGAACTTTTTCCGGAAGAAAAATTGTCGGACAGGGCATCACGGCCTCACTG